>JAFLJU010000656.1 GCA_022712835.1 Desulfobacteraceae bacterium | reverse complement strand
GCTAAAATAAAGTGCTAAAAAAGAGGGTCTGTCACCCGTGGTTTTATAAGGGGTAGGAGAGGTGCTATTTCTACCTGTATATCCCTACGTGACCCCCCATATTTGCTATATTTCGTGTTTCCTACGTGCAGTAATATAGGCGTTCAGAAATGGGTATTTCAGTAAGTCTGAAACTTATCTGAAATTAGCAGTATTTGAAGATCCGGTAGTATATTCTAAGTATATTTGAGTAGTATCTGAATATATCTGATAATGAGATAATGTCAGATATAGTAGTGATGATATATGAACTAAACGTATCCATAGCATACCCGTAATAGGTATGCTATGGATATCGTGTATGGATTATAAGCTCTCAAATGATACTAGACATATGTAGAGTGATAATGCTACTATCAGTAATGAGATAGTATTAGATCTTCGTGTGATTTTATTATCAGTAATCAAATACTCTATCGATAGTTTATTATTAGTGAGATCATTATTAGTCTTCTGGTATACCGAGTATATCTTCTTAGTATTAGTATAGATAGCTATCTTACTATTCACATTGACTGACTTATTATGTATAGCAGAATCATAGATGGAATACACTACATCATCTATCAATTTGACTAGACCTACAGATATGATAGTACCATTACGTTTAGTTATCACCTTCTCAGATTCATTATCAGCTACCTGTATATTAGCTACATCAGTAATGACTAATATAGCACGTTTCAACATACCATAACTTATCATAGGGATGGTATGATTCACCATCTTGATATAACCTTCGTTAACAAACTGAGACTTAGATAATATCTTATTATATACAGCGCTAGATATATGACTAAAAGAAGCATTGAGTTCCTTGAGTATCTTCTCACCATCTAGCGTAGTGGTGCGAGAAAATGATTTCATGTAATCATCAGCTTCCTTAGTCTCTAAGTAGTTACCTACGATATTTTGTAACTGACTACGTATTCGTGTACTAGTATCAGTGATGAGATATAGTACTTTAGCATCATCGTTAAAGTTCATGACAGTATTGTAATGGATATTGTCTTTAGATATTATCGTAGTAGACCTATTAGTGGTAACCTTCTTCCATGTATGATCTTGCTTGATACTATACTTGAGTGATAATCTTTCCATTACTGTTTGCATGATATCATAATTAGCTCCATGAGGTAGATAGTGATTGATAGCGCTAGCAATGAATCTGTACTGATGATAGTTCAGTACGTTAGTAGCTGTCTTTATCATCAATTTACTAGGTAATCTACTAGTCATTATCTTATGTATCATATATACAGAGACTAAGTTTAGTGCATCTGACACTACCTTATGATCTTTATTGACAGATGGGATAGCTTTTATGATAGCTATGACATCACGTTCATCTAGTGATAGTACTTCAAAGAAGTTAGAGAAGTCATCGGATCTAAAAACAAACTTCTCTACAGCTAACATGTTAGAGTTGAGTACTAGTGGGTGAGTTTTATATATCTCAAATGATAGCACCATACGATTGAATCGTTCACATAATTTAGGTGTAATCTTAAGATCTAGATCCTTATCGAAATGTGTTAGTATATGAGATGACATCGAGTTTATATCCTCATTGTATTATTTTTTAAATAGAGTATCTAGCTGAGACGCTGTCTTATAGGCTCTAGTACTTAGCATATTATCAATACTGATAGCTAATTTAGCATAGTCACTACTTACTCCACCATCACCTAGTGTATTATTTAGTATAGAAGTAATAATATTACCAGGTAGATTGATGAAGTTGGTAATATTATTATGTAACTTAAACGGTATAGTAGCTAACTGCTTCTCCATGATAGAGATATCTTCTATTAATTCATTCCTTATAGCTGGTGGTAGACTACTATCTTTCAGCATGTCGATATTATTAGATACATTACGGCTTAATCGCTTGATAGTAGTTTCATATGATGAACCACTGAATCTATACAGTTTAGCACCCATGACAGATATACCTACAATTACAGGTATACGCAATGCGACATTGATAGCTCTCAGTGCAAAACTATCCCGTATGGTACTATTAAACACTGGTATCATGAAACCACGTGCCATCATAGCACTTTGGATCTTACCTATTTTGATTAGCATACTATTCAGCTCAGGACTCATACGATACCTACTTACATATTCATCAGCTAATCGTTCCCACATGGTAGTATTATTTTCATCTACATATAGAGATCTAGATCCTGTACTATTACTTTTACCCTTAGGTGGATTAGGTATTATCATTAACTTGACTGCGGTGAATATAGTATATTTACCCAAATATATACTCAGTAGTAGTATTAGTATTATCCATAGAGTGTTACCAGCGTAGATATTCTCAGTATCACTGATATCATCATCAGATATCTTAGATAGTAATGTATCGATAGAGCTGGATAATTTCATTCGTAATTTACTATTATCCCCAGCCTTATCTAGCTTCTTATCCAGTTCTTTCTTAAGACCTTTTGGATCTTTCTTTATCAATTGATCAGTATCACGTAATGCATTATTGCCATAGTATCCAGTATAACTCAGATCAGCCATATATTCAACCCAAGCAAATACGTGACCTAATTCATGTAGTAATGCTGATACTATTTCTCTGGATGTAGGTTGATATTTAGTATGAGCTTTAGGTAAGAAATCACCAAGGACAAATATACCAATGGGTAATCCTATCACTACACCAAGAGTACCAGCTTCTTTGAGTATCTTACCTCGTTCTCTATCTAGACTCTCAGTTACTTTTAATACATCCTTTACAGTATTAGCGTTTCTTAACTGACCTTTTACATTACCTTCAGCAGCATAAATTAACTTACTCATATAAGTATCGCACTTAGATAAGCATACATATATACTACATACATTATCAATGTTGCTAGGATATGATGTCTCTAGATTTTTAATTACGACACCGGTGTATTTCTTTACTACCTTCTTAAACTCAGGTTGGACATACTTATCTATGAAAGTCTTCATGCGCCTATGTTTGATACTAGCACTAGAACTATCTGTAGGATCACCGTAATCTTTATCATGCTTAGTGGTAAATTCGAATATACTATCGATTAATGAGATAAGCTTCTCAGGGAATTCTTTACTTGTCTGTAAGCTTATAGATTCAGTAGATCCTAGTACGTCTCTGAACATCGGCATGCTGGAATCTAATGTATCGATACTACCTATTAAAGTACTCATGATTCTCCCTTATATGTTTGTAAAGTATGCATTGATATCTATATCGGGGTAGACATTGATATTAGCTTTAGTATTGACTAAATCGTCAACTGTATCTACTCGCTTGATCATATTATTAGCATCGTCAGGTAATAGTGATTTGAGATCATTCAACTTATGTATGATACCTACACGTTTAGTTCTATCTTTCTGTATAGATAATCGCTTATCTAGTACCTGTATTCGTAATTGGAGGTCATCTATATCTACTCCATTTTCTATATTCTCCTCTGCTATTATATCTTGCAATATAGTATCCTTCCTCATATCACTGAATGCATCATACATGCTAAGATTCTTACCAAATAGTACAACCATGCAGGCTAAGATATATCCGACTACTCTATCATCATGTCCACTACTAGTATGATCGACTCTACCATTTCTTATAGTCAATCCCTGTATCTCTAGTACTAGTCCAGCATCATTGATCTTATCAGCAGATAATTCTAACGCTCTCTTAAACACTGTATTATATAAGAATTTCCTACCGATAGTTGCACTGTTAGAGTTTCTAAAGCCAAAGTACTTTCGGTACTTGTCATATAATTCTCCATGGGCTATATTCACGTTCTTAAATTTATTATCAGCATGATCTTGCACTACTAAGTTGTATATTCTTTTAAATGGATTAATACCTTCCTTATCCAGTTCTAATAGTACAAGATCTATCACGCCTACTGCCATATTTCTTTCTGGTATATAGAGTATGTTAGGATTCTTTAATAGTTTGACTACTAGTAGAGCTACCTTAATTAAGTTCACTGTATTACAGATACATACGCCTATGACTTCTAGACTCCTAGCATCTACAAATACGAATGAGGTATTATCATTACCTACATTTTCAGATACATCCATACCTAGTACGATTGGTATCCTAACGAAGTTAGCTTGTATCTCTACTTGTTCTTTTGGTATGTACCACCTGATCATGAACTCATCGATATATTGCACATATACAGGTTCTTTCTTACTACTATGTACCTTATCTAGTAATAGGATATCTATAGGAGATGTCTCACTACCACGAGTCCATTTATTCAGATAATCCCTAGCGATTGTATCTTTAGTACCTTTAGATCTAGCAGCCTTTTCATTAAACCATGCATCATCATAACCTAATTGCTGATAGCTAAATTCACTATAGACCATCTTAGCACTACTACCACTAGCTACAGTAGCATTTAACTTAGCTTCATCATCTAAGTCATATAAGTGCTCAGTGAATGCAAAACTATCTAGTATCATAGCGTGAGTATAAGCACCTTCAGTACTATTCAATTTACCAGCAGTAGTAGCTAATATATTACCATATGGGTCATGATTCTTTCTTGCATTATCTACTGCTGTACCAGTAGAAGCTATAGCTATTGGATATGTGATATCGATATTATTAAAGTAAGCTATCTCATCCCAAAATTGAGAAGGTGTAGTCATACCACGACCTAGTGAATCAGCACCTGAGTTAGAATTCTGAGCTACATAACTATCACATGTATTACTCAATGCATCATATGTGATCTCTTCACTATTATTAATATCATTAGCTGATGAATGTACTAACCATTTTGGTAATCCATCTCTCATATCTTTTAACCTAATGATATTAACTTTCCTCAACTTATTACCTTTAGCTAATATAGAGAATCTGTAGTTATATGAGAGGAAATACATTACTGATATAATAATACTTGTTGCTGTAACTGTCTTAAGTGTTTGCCGTGGCGCTATTACTAAATTATCTATATGGTTAAAGTATAACCAGATGATTGATAAATTACCTCTGTTCACTTTAAATCGCACACCATCAGTACCAATTTCATGGATACGTAGGAGTTCTCTAAATATGTAATATGGATTAGTCTTAGCTTCTCTCACTATCTTAAGCTTTAACTCTTCTGAATTATCCACTAGGTTATGTGGATCGATATCTGCAAGATCTGGATCTAATAAGATTAAGTGGAATAAGTTATTCTTGATTCCCATCCGCTTTAGGACAGCATGCATTCGTACAAATGATCTATTCTTAGTCTGTAAATGTATATGAGTCTCGTCTAGATGCGCATAATCTTTCTTAAATAGTATCATGTAATTTACCTTAGGGTTACGACTACGTTGTATTAGTATAGGACTACACTATTATGATGAGCAGATATCTTTTACTCATGCTCAGAGTACAATATTCACCACGACTTCCCATCCCACATACGTGAGATGGGAAGTCATAAGGAGAAAGAATGAATAACGCCAGTATCATACGTGGTTGAGGGTACGTATGATACCGATGAACCTGATAGCCTTAGGAGGATAAATGATTACTATTTCGATTCATATTATAGTAGTAACTAATATAATCACCTTAGGAGGAAATCCAAATGATGGATGCAATGAGTATGATAAAGAGACTAACTAGAGTCATCAACCTAGTCAGTAATATTAATAGAATGCCGAAGAATCTCAGGTCAAGACAAGGACTGAATAACAGTAATGCATTAATCCAACTCAAAGAACGAGCAATTGTACTAAGGGAGAGTATCGAATACTATGTCAATTTTAACGATGATGATCCTTTCGTATTAGATGGTACGATTGAATTAGCTGATGACATATGTGAACAGATTTTAGGATGCATCACTCATGTGAATTAAGCTCTCATCATATTCTCTATAGTATTAGGTATCTCACCATCATTATCATCTACTAGAGCAGATATCATTCCCTCATTCATATAGCTACCTACTATCTTAGATGTAGTAGATTTAGGTGAATGACTTATCTGATTGAGAGGTACAATGATGGGATCTTTCTTCATAGTAGTATGTCTATAGAATTTGAATGGATCATTAGCATCTCTAAACATATGTGAATAGATTAACCCAAATATCGAATGATTGATACCTAATGATACACCAAAACATTCTTCATCATGATTGAATAGACTGATGATGCTATCGTAAGTTATAAATGGAGGTATCTTACCTAGAGCTAAGAATGTAGTAAATATCACATACACCATATTAGAGTCCTTTACGACATCAGTCTCAGATATGAAGATATCTCCTGTATTTAGAGTCAGTACTGTATATGGATAATCATCTTCTACTCTATTCTCTATAGTAGATGGTTGTATACTTATCTTAGCTGGTAATATTAATGTAGACTCTATCCTAGAGTTGATTACCATCTTTAATATACCTAATGTACTTACCTGATTAGAGATATATAATAAGTCACGTTCTGCATAAAATGCTGGTATGTATATCTCTAATTTATCACCTATAAACACCTTAGTATTCTTCACTTGCTTAAAGTATTTGTCGATGGATGATTTAGTCATAGTAGGTTCTCCATAGTAATGTGGTTTATATAATATAGGCATATGTGCAATCGTTCCACATATAAGGTCTATACTATCAATGTCAACTAAAAAAAGGATCTCACATGAAACCAGATACTGATATATATTTCACAGTCAGTACTTGCATCGTCGATGATAATCGAGAACTAGGCAAGGGAGTAAGAGATAAAGATGGGTACTTTACTGATGTACCTGTAGCAGTACTAGGTACAACTACTCGTAATAAGACTAGCTATGATACTAAGTCAGTAATCGATAATATCAAAGGACCTGATTCCACATTCCATATCAGATTGACTGAAGGTACTCTATATGGTGAGCATGGACATCCATTTGTAGATCTCAATACTCGCATGGGTATGCAACGTCTTATGTCATTAGAAGCATCTAAAGAATCTCACCATATCAGATCAGTAAAAGTAAAGCGAGTAGATGATCTCGGTATAGATCTAGTACTCATAGATACCAAAGGATCAGGTCCATATGGTAAATATCATGATGAAGCTATGCTAGATCCTTCTAGAAATATAGCCTATTCACTTAGAGGTTTGTCTAAAGGTAAATTAGATAAACGTACTGGCGTCATGAATAAAGAATTAGTCTCATTAGTTACATTTGACTCTAATGTACCATCTGGTGGATTCAAAGAAGCATCTAAACGATATATGTCATCTACTGAAAACTTATCATACTACTCAGAAGATGTAGTGGATCAGATCATCATACCAGATGATTATGGTATCATAAGAGAAGTAGCATTAGAAACATTCACTGATACTGAACTAAATGATATACTAAAGAGTACTAAGATAGTGATAGGTAAAACTATAGAGTACTATATAGATAAGAATAACCAAGTACTAGTGGATCAAGGAACTAGTAAAGGTATATTCCATACACTATTCAACAGAGGTAAATGATACCATGGGTATATTATCAAATCTAAATATAAAACGTATGCAGGATGATCCATCTAGCAGTGACGTCAATTTTGTATCAGATCATGGTTACTGTTACAGGATCGTACCTAATACTAAATCAGTCTATGTATATTTCAATTGTGGATTTAGCGATATCAGTACATCACTCAAGTTGATAGGTATGATAAATTCATTATCTGAAGAACATACTCTACATTTCAGTATCAATAGTCCAGGTGGTGAACTCAATTACATATATGCTCTACTATCAGCTATTAAACGTACAAAAGCTCTAGTGATCATGTGTAATACAGGATTTGCTGCATCATGTGGATCATTACTATTATCATCTGGAGATCAGATATACATAGCTCCACAAGCTATCACTATGTTTCATGGTCCAACTAGCTTCAATTATGGTAAATCTATCTACAGTAAAACCTCTAATGATATACTATTAGATACTGTCAAAGTACATCTTAAGGATATAGTAGCTAAAGGTATATTGTTAGAAGAAGAGTATGAAGGTATATTTACCAGAGATGATGAGTACTTTATTCCTAGTGACGTTATGATCACTAGGCTCAAGAATAATAATCTCTGGTATGAGAAAGGGGGAGTACTATAATGGATGCATCAGTAGAACAAATAAACGACTTCATTGATACATTCGATGAACTAAATGAGGAAGTATCAGGAATAGTATCATTAGAAGATCTAGCTAATGATCTACTAGGTATGGATAGTAATGTCAGTTTCTCCACTATGATGAAAGTACAAGATACTACTAAATCTACGTACCTTGAGCAATGTATAGAAACATGCGATGAATCTAAAGCTGAACCTGTAGAGATAGTAAGAGAAGTAGGTAATAATGACTATATCACTATAGTTGATATATCTAGTGTATATGAGTTTGCATTTGATGGAGAATCTAAGCCTAATATGTATCAGCAATTAACACAACTCACTAAAGATGATACATTGAGTGTAATTTCATGCATACCATTTCACAGATTAAATGGTACTGTCATATTTGATGGATTAGCATATTTCAATGCAATAGCTACATTACCTTGTAAGACTACATATCGTATTGATACTAAAATAGGTTTCATTGATCTGATGTTAGCTATGAGATGTGATGATGTCATTGTAGGTGAATTTGGTACATTATCAATAGAGTATGATCAAAAAGCTAATGTCCCAGCTTGTTATAAATTCATGTATGATAATATCGTAGATAGTACTTATGAATACTGGATAGGTAAAGGACTCATCACTCAAGAAGAAGTAGATAATCTGAGTAATGATGTGAATAAGTATATACACTTATCTAGTAAAGAGATGATGAATAGGTTAAGTGAATGAAGTAGATAATATCCCGTCGATACCCTCGCCTACACATACCACATGTGTAGTCGAGGGTAGTCTTTATTTCATGCACTTTGAGCATGAGCGATATGCATCTGCTACTGTAGAGAGTAGATTACTATTTTAGAAGAGCGTGATCTCACGACATCGGACAATATCTAATACACTACATGATCTAGAGATTTTATAATATCCTATACACATATGAATCGTCAGATATCTCATCTGAATTTGATATAATACAGGAGTATATAGTGAAATTAGAAATTGACCAGTTCAGCATAGTAGCTGATTATGAGACCAAGGAAATCATCATTATCAGTTCCAGTAGTGGTGATGAGTACATTATACGTAATATGATATTAGCATACCCCATTGAAGAGGGTATAATGGTGGATACTAAGAACAACATTATCTGGCTGTCTGGATATGATACAGGTGCTGATACAGATGACAATGAATTCACATTTGTACGAATAGATTTAAGCACAAATAAAGTGATCCGAAGAAACATTCATGCATGTAATACGGATGTGATCTGGATCATCGGATCAGCTAGGTGGGAACTAGCCGTACGGTACTGTAGTATTCCGTACCGATACGTCGAATCAACCCTGTGTGTAATCAAGTTCTAATCACTAGATCAGTGGGAGGTATCAAGTATTATCCGATACCTTCTACTAATTGTATCAGATCAATCACCTACTCGTATGGGTAGGTGATTGATCTTCATCTCATGCACTCTGAGCATGAGCGATATGTATCTGCTACTGTAGAGAGTAGATTACTATTTTAGAAGAGTGTGATCTCGCGACATCTCAAGTATATATCAGTATAGTAGGTATCATATCAGATAATACTTGATATGCTACCTGATCTAGTGATTAGATAAGCATATCAGATACTACTTGATATGCTACCTGATCTAGTGATTATATAGCATATAGAATAATCTATACGTACACAAAAAAGTCAGATATATATGACATGATACCTTAGGAGGGTAAGTTATGAGAGATAAAATTAAAGTAACGAATGAAGATATCATCATTATTGCTGGTTGGACGTATGTTATATGTCCAGTAATAATATTCACGATCATCTCAGTTATCGCTACAGTTGTAGCGAATAACATCATCTAACTACAAATTATCCTCACCTACACATATCACATGTGTAGGTGAGGATGATATCTTTATTTTTTACACTTTAGCATCTACTCATATATTCACCCATACGTGATCTTCACATTATCATTATACCCAGCAGGTACTTCGATACTATCTTTAGTGAGTAATATAGTATCACCACTAAAGCCATCTATGAGTACTTGATCATGAGCTATTAGAAATAACTGACTCACTATCTTATTCGTTACTAGCTTATTGATAAGATCAGCTAATAGATTCTTATGTACAGTATCTAAGTTTCTATCTATCTCATCTACATATACTGGGTAATTATTAAGATCTAACTCGATGATCATAGCTAAGTTAAATGCTAATGTAATGATACCTATCTGACCTTGAGAACATTCACTTATATCTCGTATCTTGATACCTTCTATACTAAGAGGGAATACAAAGTTTAATGTATCTACTGGATCTATCACCATATGATACGATGTCATCTCACCTATGAAGTAGTTAGTAGTAGTGATGATACTATTAACAAACTCTTTAGTGTAATTGATAGGTAGTTCAGATAATGACTCCTCAACTAATTTACTATTAGTATGTAGTGTCTTATATTCATCTATTACAGTATTCACTTCCTTATCTAATCTGATAGCTATAGACTCTTGTTCTTTACAGATATCAGTGATATCTATAAGCTCTTTCCTTATGTCATTTAGCATCTTATCTAGTATAGTATTCACTCTATTTAAGTAATCGATACTAGCACTTACAGATGTATCCTTTTCCATAATCACTATGTTATTTGATAACTCGATAAGCTCACACTTACTAGAGTGAAACTTAGTTAGTAATCTCAGATCATTTACATGATTATCACGCTCTAAAGTCTTAGTAATATGTACATTACGTAACTCATCTAATTGGATCTTGTACTTATCTAACTCAGATGTAAGTACTTTAGATGAGAACTTGATGTTGTTATTAACAGTAGCTTTATCTTTCTCTAAGATATCGATACGCTTGAGTAAGCTCTGATAAGATATATATGATTCACTCTCACGTATGTAGTTATTGATGATAGTAGATATACCGTTAGGGTAATTTTGCACTATGTTAGGAAGATCACTCATATCTATATATCTGGAGATGGGACCTGATAGTGAGTTATATATCTCATCTAGGTGTTTCCATACTAGAGTCTGAATTTCTAATTCTTTAGCAAGATTCATACAAGTGGATTCTAGCTTATCTATTCGCTTAGATAAACTAATCCCTATCTTGACTAACTTAGCAAGTTCATTCTTTTTAGCTGTGACATGTGAGTTATACTTGATATATAACTCACATGATCCTTTATCACATATGCTGGCAGTATCGTATTCATTTATCAACTTATTAGCATCTCTCTTACGTTTACTATTAGTACTAGCTTCAATTTTAGCACTACTTAATAGGTTACTATGTTCACGTAATGATTCTTTTAGTAGTTGATATTCATGTTTACTTAAGATCTTATCATAGGTTACATATGATAAGTTAGTCAGCCAGTAGTTTAGCTTATTATTAGTCTCTCTAGCGTTATCGATATCATCTATACTGAGAGGTATAAAGTCAGTCTTAAATTCATATGTGTTAGCGTGTACTACTAGATCAGCTAATTCTTCTTCAGATGAGGTATTAGACTTAGAGATGCTTTTCAGTTTAGCTTCGTAATCGTTTATATTAGTGACTACAGTAGCTAGAGATTTAGTACATTCTAGTATCTCATTATCTAGCAATTGGATATGTACTGGTAGTGTAGTCAACTTAGTTTCACTACTAGCTCTATCGATATGTGTATATGATAATATGTCATTATAGTTGTCCCGTAGGGTAGTACGTAAGTCGTCTATATCGATGATTTCACTATCATCACTGACGGTATCTAAGCCCTCCAGTAACCCATTTACCTTAGTTATCCATATGAGTAATAGTTTCTCCTGATCTTCATACTTCTTCTTAGTATCATTTAGCTTTAGTAACTTATCAGTATCTAGCTGTTGTGATGATAATTGAGCTTGACGTTGATATAATCTATCTAAGTTATTACTAGCTGAAGTAGTAGCCTTCCTTACAATTTTATGTCTATCTATGAATAAGCTAATATCAATAGGGTTCATATCTAAGAGTACTGATTTTCTCTGACTAGGTCTCATATTACATATATCTAATGAGCACTTGAGTATAGTCTGTTTAGTGGTATCTAGTTTTAGATACTTATATATGAGTTCTCTCTGTACTCCATTAGTACCATTCTTATTTAGATTAGTACCATTCTGTATAAATAGATGACCCATCTCTCTGCTATATCTGAGTTCATATATGTCATTCTCATATTCTAATGTAAGCTCTTTATACCCAGTCTTAGTGAATAAGCTCTTATTATTATCATAAGGATATAGTTCATTGAGTACACTAGATTTAGCATACCCATTCCTACCAGTAATGATAGTGATGGGTGAATCAAATTCAGCTTCAAAGTGTTTAATGTTAGCTACTTGAAATCTAATGAAGTTATGCAATACGATCTTTAGTATCTTCATATTAGTATCCTCTTGTACATTAGTGATTAATATATATTACCAGTTGTTATTTGATAGTATTACTGTATCCATAGAATATCGCTAATATATTCTAAAACATTGAATCCACTCCACTAATATAACAGGTAAGCATATATGGATAACATAATCGTAACTAAAACAGAGGAACAATATCGTAAAGATATCGACACTAATAATGTATCTAAGGTAAGTGTATATGAGAACAATAAAATACCACAACATGTAGCATTCATATCAGACTTGAGCATGTATCTACCAGATATATTCGAGGTACCATCATGTGATAATAATGAAATGTATGCTCGTATAGTAGATAATGTGAATACCTTAAGATTTAAAGCAGTAGAGTTAATAGATACATGTCCTATCTGTGGTAGTAAACTCACAGTGCTAGATACATTAGCTGATAGCTTAATCATATGCTTTAATCTAAATTGTACAACTGCGCCACTGGAGCATTACTTATGTAGGAAATTATACATACTCACTAATCACATGATAGAAGATCACATCATCATGCATTGGATAAGTGAGTTACGTACTAGTGATAAAACAGTCACATTTACATCAATCTTAACACATGTGATAAATTCTATACATGAAGACCACGATCCATATACTGATGAAAAGCAATTGATCATAGATAGTATTCGTAATCTAACAATAGATAGATTCATCAACCTAGTAACAGTATTAGATGTAATAGAAAACCCAGATACATTCGGTATCGAGTTTGATTCATCATTAGTGAACCTAATCAACCGAGTATCTAATAATCTCAATGATAATATTGATCATACTAAATCGATGATAGATATGACTAATATGATACTAACTAACCTGGAATTATTAGAGTTATATAAACGATGCTACATTACCACTTAGGATTGAGTAATATCATTACTACTATATATACATGTATGGGATAATGCAGAGTACATATCAGATACTATCTACCATTGAAACTGTGTAATAATATTATGCTAGTATATATAGTAGTAATCTAAATCAGTCACTATTTCAGGTATATATCACTATAGTAGAAGGTATCAGATAATACTTGATACCTCCCACTGATCTTTGATTAGTAGAAGGTATCAGATAATACTTGATACCTCCCACTGATCTAGCGATTAGTAGAAGGTATCAGATATAATCAGATATGCTAATAGTAATGTATATGTGAAGTAACTATAATCATCATTGGAATACTTAATTGGTAAGTGTTTCATCTAACGTAGTAAGTTATAAAAAAAGGAGCAAGTAATATGGATAAGGAAACTAAGGATGTTAAAAAAGTAGGCAATTACGATGAAGCAACTAAGTTCATTAATGATCACATCAAGCTCATTTCAGATAAACCTGGTAAGATCATCTATCAGATGAATCGTGACCCATATGTCAAATTCATGACAAGTAAGGGAATCACTAAAGATTCTCTTGAGCAGATCACTGACGCTAATCATGAGTTCATGCATGGTTCGATGTTGGTGGCGAAAGATAAGCTCGTCGAGCATAATGATGAAGATCGTGTGGAACTTCGTTTCCGCTGCCCAGATGGTCGTCAGGATGTAATCATCAAACGATCTAAAGATGTACGTAATCTGAAATCTGGTGAGACTTTCACCAAATATGGTACCGTGTCAGTAATTAAACGACTCCGTACTCAGATGGATAAAGGTATTATCGACGCAATTGCTGCTGAGATTGAGAAGACCGTATAATGCACATCGTTAGACTTCTCCAATGTTGGGGGAGTCTAACGATATCTTTACTAGGAGATAATCATGAGTACAGATATGTTACCGATTAATAGTAAGTCACCGATGGATATGTCACCGATTAATAGTAAATCACAAGTCAACTTAGATTTTGATAGTAAAGTGTTACCTGATAAGTTAGTAGCTAATCTCATCACTGGTGAATTTAAAGTAGGTGAAGTCGATATACAAATGAAAGATGTCGAGGTTGGTATCATCGCCACAGAGACTAATGTAGCAGAAGTAATCGAGTGGTTAGAAACACTCACAGTAACAACTGTAATCATAGTGACTCCTAAAGGATTCTCTATGGATACATTAGATCATTTCATAGAAGTGGCACGATCTCATAATGATAACTGTAATCATAGTTAACAATACATTAGTGATTGTACCATTAACTATGTCGCTCAATGTTGCATTATATCACCCTCTAGTAATGGATGCTCGTATATCATCTGTATTGACTCCTACAGTACTGATGGTAGAACTGCTATCTATTATGTCATTGAGCGACATAACTAATGGTATAATCTAACTACAAATTATCCTCACCTACACATATCACATGTGTAGGTGAGGATGATATCTTTATTTTTTACACTTTAGCATGAGCAAGAGATGTTTGCTCCTACTCAGAGTACATCAGAACCAGTGTACATAGATGTTATTTTTCATACGATCCATTCATATGTATAGGTATATAATCGATATGACATTACGCTTTTTTTTAGGAGTATGTATTATGAGTATTAAAAAAATAGTATCTAAAGCATGTATGCATTCATGTCTAGTGAAGAAGAAATTCACTGAAGCTGTCATCGTAAAAGAGAGAACACTGTATGATGATGGTAGTACATCATCTAGGTTAGCTACATATGTAGATCCTAAGAGATCTTTCTACATGACTCAGAAGAGATATCGTGATTATAAGTATAAGATTGAACTAGAGGATATATCTAAGTTAGATAAGTTCACAGTAAAGAATATAGATCTACGAAGAAAGTTAGCTGAAGTACTAGGTCTACGTCCTGGATATCATAAAGATGCTGTCCTATTTAGATCTCCTTATATATTTGGTGCTGATATTTCAATAGAGTCTCTAATCAAGATGCACTACATGAATACATTTGAAATAGATATACCACCAACATATGGATTCTTAGATATTGAAACATCGATAGATACAGATGAGATTATGCTCATATCGTATATAGCAAATGGTACAGTATATTTATGCGTACTAGATCACTTCTTATATAGAGAAGAGACAGATACTAATGGTAATATCAATCGTATCAAAGTATCAGAAGTAGAGATGAATAATTATCTGCTGAAATCACTAGGTGATTATACTAGTAAGTTAAATCCATCTAAAAAGATACCACAGAATCTCATCTCTACTATGAAAGGATTAAAGTATGAGCTTAAAGTATTCACTAATGAGATAGAACTGATAGCATGGACTTTTAAGAATATCCATCATGAGCAAGTAGATATGATAGGTATTTGGAATATGGGTTATGATATCCCATATATACTAGATAGGTTGAAATTATTGAAAGTATCATCTGAATCTATTTTCTGTGACCCTACGTTAGATGAATCATTCCGTTACGTATCTTATATTGCAGATAAGAATAAGAGGATAGCACATTTCACTCTAAAGTGGGATTACCTACATTGTACTTCTGGTTCTCAATTTATAGATAGTATGAGTCTATTTAGTCAGGTACGTAGAACTGCTGGATTTAGAGCAAAATATACACTAGATGCTATACTAGATGAGGAATTAGGTCTATCTAAATTACCATTAAAAGATGGTGGTTCTCATGCAGTCAATCAGCGACGTCACTTCATGGATTATACTGTATATAATGCATTCGATAGTATATCATTATATCTACTAGAGATGAAGAATAATGATCTATTAGCGATGTCTATTCTTGCTGGTATGACTCCAATATCTAAGTTTGCAGCAGCTGGTATCAAAAGTACCAATAGTACTTATCGTCATCATTTAGCTAAAGGTAAGATCTTAGCTAGTGTTAGTAATCTTGATAACTATGTGAAGTTAGATAAGTTATTTAGTAATTGTGGTGGTCTAGTATTACCTCCGCATAATGTTGAAAATGTAGGGATATGCTTAGATATCTAGTACTGTATACTCCTACGTGAAGGTCATATTTAGCCTATTTTAGATTCACCACTCCCGATATAATAGGTACTGAGAATGGAGTATATAGATAATTGGAGAATGTCACCATGTCAAATGATACCACTAGTAGTGATAATAAAGTACCGACTACACTTTCTTTATACGTGAGTCAGTGTGATTTTAAATCAGCATACCCATGTATCATGCGTACAGCTAATATATCTAGAGATACGTTCACAGGAGTAGTATATAGTATCGAAGGTAGAGATAGATCATCAATCATAGATTACTATTCTAACCTGATACATCTAAGAGAAAATGCAGTATACTTATGTAGTGAGTATCATAATTTCCCAGATTACCTAGAGATGGATGATGTGGTAAGTCAGTACTTATCTACTCAGTGATTATGCACATATCTTTTTATTCACCAGCATCATACCTATAGGTGATAAATGAAAAATTAATTATAAGGTGACATTATGCAGTATGTATTCTTTACAGGACGGAATAGAGTAGGTAAGACAACATTATCTCTAGCATTACATCAGTATCTAATTAGTAATGGTAGTGATGTTGAAATAGTATCATTTGCAGAGGCTATGAGGTATGAGATAGTTGAATATTATGGTATCCCATATGATGTAATATTTGATAAGAGTATAGATAAGAATACATATATGATCACATTAGGTGATTACCCATATCTAAATGAAGCTGTAGAGTTACATATATCTAGTGGACTTACTGATAATGAGGATACATTTAAGTCAACCACATATACATTACGAGAACTACTTATAACACATGGTACTCATATCAGACGTAAAGATGATAATGATTATTGGGTGAAGTTATTTTCACATCATGCCATGGTGCTAGCTGAACGTGGAGTAGATATGATGATCGTAGATGATGCTAGATATCAGAATGAATTTGATACTATAGCTACATGTGATCTCATATTCTGGTTAGATAATGGATTCACAGGTACGTCAGATCTACCACAAGATAATGTTGTCGCTTGGTATCGTGCAAATAGAGATAGATGTATCAGCATGGATATACCTATCCCACTGTCACCGAGTAAATGTGATATCATACTACAAGATGTAATTAAACACATAGGAGATCGTACATGATACATAGTAAGACTACGTTAAACTGTCTCTCAATCGATCTTGGATCTAATCTCGGTTGGGTGAAAAGTCGAATCACATTACAACCTAAGCTCAAGTTAGACGTGACTGAGCATAATACAATAAATCTAAATAAGCTCACTGATATAGAGATGCGGAATGATTTTAATAATGTGTATCATCGGAACCGTGTCAAGTTGACTATCTTAGAAGACATACTAACAAAACTGACTAGTCGTCTTAAATATGATCTATATATAGTGGAAGATGTATTTGCTAATCCATATAGAGTAGCAGCTTTTAAATCTCTACTACTGATGATGGATACATTAGAGCGTATAGTTAATATTAAACATGGTAAGAGACTACACACGATAGCACCAATGGCTATCAAAAAGATAGTAGCTGATATGGGTAATGCTGATAAGATGGCTGTACAAGAAGCATTACTAGCTAATGAAGATATCACTATCAGGAAGCCAGATCTATTAACTGAACATACAAGTGATGCAATCGGTGTAGCGTACGCCTTCAGTAAAAAGTACCTACTCAATAGTATTTGACATATATCACTACTCACTACCGCATACGTGGTAGTGAGTAGTGTCTTTGTTTATTCACTCTGAAGTAGTAGTAAAAGATATCTACTCATCTCAAGTATATATTACTACAGTAGATCATATTAAACGATAGCGTGAAATAGTTCACTCATATACATCATCAGGAGATACCATGATTAACATATCTAAATTAGACACCAGCGAGATCTCATCAGCTAAACTATTAGCAAGTATATGCTACCAGCCATCATTATCAGTAGCTAAACAAAAGTGTCAAAGTGTCCCACTCAAGAGAGGATTATATAACACTGGACATCATACTACGTTTGAGAGTACCCATCATACATTTATGATAGAATCTATACCGGTGTCACTAGTCACATTTGGACTACATATGAATCACCCATTTTATAACTCACTACAACGGAGTGGTAGATATTGTACAGACATGTTCAATTCAGATACACTACTACCTCACGTCAGTGAATTTATAGATAAGTATCTCATAGGGAATGACTTTAATGTAGCTGATAGATTGAGACTGATAACATATGTATTCTCAGGAGTAAAGTTATATCAAGACTATATCGATATCATCACAGAAGATGCAATCTTAGCTATAGTTAAAGAACGTCCTAACTTACCTAGTAAAGTTATCAATATGCAAGCTACTAGATTTGCTCAAGAGCAATTACGCTGTGTCATATCTACAATTACCCCAACAGGATTAGCTCATACATTATCTACTATCGCATTAGCTAGTATGTATAATGTATCTTGGAATCAACCATTGAGAGATATCCTATTTGATATGGTAAAGTTATCTACTACAGGTACAGAGTTAGAATTTATACTAGATGGAGTTCGACCTATAAATCATTGGGTACCTACTATGTCCACTCATGATGTATCTTTAGCTATATCACCTATCGTATCTAACGTGTCTGGTAAGCATCCAAATATACTTAACACTATACCAGATAAGCTCAATCTATCACCATATGATCCACATACTTCAGATACATTAGATGATAACATCACTACAGAGATATCTACATCTATCATGAGTTATGGACAAGATCAACGTCATCGTACCATAGAGAGATCTAATCCTCATATCACATGTAGTTTATATATACCACCATTACTAAGGAGACATAGTGAATTAGTAGCTAGATATAGTGACATCAAACAGAACTGGATAAGTATGACTAGACACTATGGTCTTGATAAACTCATCCACTTCATTCCATATGGATCAATGGTGAAATATACTGAACGAGCTACTACTAAAGCATTTCATCATAAGACAGCTAAACGATTATGTCTTAAATCTCAAGAAGAGATATATGAAGTAGCTAGGTTAAGTAATATAGCTAATGGAACTAATCTATCACCACCATGCATCTCTCGCAGATGTCGTGAGACGGTAACATGTGGTCGTGTACGTGATTCTGATGTCAGTAGAGATTTGATATAAACAAAGATTACCTTCACTCACGCAGTAACATGCGTGAGTGAAGGTATCATTTTTTATCCCCGATATGCTAATAGTAATACAAATACATCGTCATATAATTCAATCGTATATATGTCATCATGTTTCAATGCCATACGTAATGTGTCAAGATCATCAGTATCAAATAGTAGCTTAGTGTTATATGCATCTAACATATCAGCTAGATCTATAGTGAAGTTACCCATTACACTAGCATCTCTAATAGTCCCAATGATATTACTCAATCGTACATCATTTAATGTCTTGATACCCATCTTACCAGTATTAAAATCTAACCACATGAGAGCTGAAGATAGATTATTATTACCGATACTGATGATATTATCCTCTATCTTATCTAAGAAATCATCACCTCTATTCACATCGATAGCTTTAGTATCATCACTCAATATATCAATATAAGCACCATTCAAGATATCTACATTAGATAGTTTCTTTATCTCAGAGAATGACCACCCATTTACATAATAAGGACGCATTACTTGCTTAGTAAATAACTTAGTTACTAATCTAGATGCAGGAGTACAATCAACAGTATCACTCACTGATGTATATACTTTATCTATAACAAACTTACCATATATACCAGTAGTTACTGGATCATCAGATAATTCATCATCTATACCTAAGTATACTAATCTAAAGATCTTGATCTTAGGCGATAGAGTATTATGTCTCACGCTAATCTTACCAGCGTATATATGGTATCCTGGTCTAAGTGCTATCAATGCATGTTTACCATTCACTTGCTTATTTAACTTATTAAACAAGATAGCATCTAGTAGCTCATCATTACTACCAGAAATGATAGTACCTAATGATGATACATATTTATCATTACGACCACCTGTCTCCCAGAAGGTGACTTCATTCTTTCTTATATTCACAGGGATATATACTTCCTCACCTACTGTGATATACATGCGCATCAGCTCTACTATATCTGGTACAGCGAATGTACTCTTAGCATGAGATGTATCTGTTATGATCTTACTGACTATTATTTTATTCATTACACTCTCTCCATATGTTACATTTAAAGAAAGTGAGCAACTTAGTTAATCTCACGATACCACATGCGATCCATTTAAGTGGGTGATTCTTATTATGCGGCATATCGAATCTATCTATTATTATACAGTGTATCATGATATAAATTCCTATAGTATTTATGATGTGTCTATCATTATTTGATACCTAATATTGACTCAATGTCAATGTGCTCTATCTTAGATGTAGTAGGATTAGAGTGTATATTTCTAACAAATGCTGGGTTACTATGGACGTCATCTGGTATACCTATAATAGGATCTTCAAATAGGTAAGCACAGAACTTGTCTACTTCTGGAGTATCATCAACATATCTATGTTTACCCCATTGCATAGTTAGCCAAGATCTACCAGCATCATCGAGTTCAATGTTCATATAAGCTACGAAATCAAATTCTCTCCCTATACCAATACTACCAGCAGTATGTCGTTCACCGAATTGCTTTACTGGATGTGGGACACCTGATCCTACGATATCACTAGCACCTCTATTTAATTGTGCGGCAGTAAAGAACGTAGTACCGACTGCTTTAAAGAAGTTACATGTTCGATTACATAGCTGATTTATCAATACATCATTACCAGAGCGACTAAATTTACCATCACCTTTCTTCATTAGCAGTAAGTAATCTATGATGCAAGCTACTATATTGTATCCTGAGTTAGTATACTTTTCATGTAACCTAACTAAGTCATCATAACCAAATTCATCAGGTAAATATCTCTCAATCACTATAGTGAATTCGCCACGATTAAAGTAATCATAGATGGCATTTACTACATCTTCATCTGTCATATCACCTGATGGATTATTACCAGTGATAGACTTATACATCTGATTGAACATTTTCATCATACTCATGTATCCGATATCTTCAAATGATATAATCAGGATCACTGGCTGTTTCCCAGGTATCTTAGGTGGAGTACTATAATCATTTATCCACTTAGCTAAAGACCTCAGCATACTACTCTTGTAATTATGTTGCCTAGCACAGAATAATACACTCTCACCTAAATAGAAACCACCTTTACTACCACACATCTTATTGAGACCTTGTAGTCCAGTCTTCAATATGTAATCTACATGTCTATCTTTATACATAGAGACAGCATCTTTGATACTAGACTTCTTACTAAAGTCAATCTTCTCTACAGGACCACCTTTACCTATGAAACTATCGATATCCATGATAGTATTCTTAAAGTCACCTATGAGGTCTTTTATCTCTGTAATCTTATCAGTCTGATCTTCTACGTTATAAGCTAGTTTACATTCTCTAATGCTCCCATATAACTTACTGATATATGAGTTACTCTTATGCCATATAACTATGTTGTTGAGCTTCTCAGATAGGTTAGCTAATGTAGTAGCATTTGTCTTAGTCTTCAGTAATCCACGGATAGTTTCCTTTATCACCTTATCTCGTCTGAATACCTTATTACTTAAGTATCGAGTCATCAGGTTACTGATATCTGACTTGTTTTCTTCTAGTAGTAATCCCTGGGAGATAACATCTTTGCATAACGATATATATAGATTACAGTAATTGATATTATTAGTACTCAATGATGATGCGCTATCGACGTATAATTCAAATAGCTCATCAGCTAGATGCTTAGTTTTTACAGTATTGATATGCATTAGTAGTCTTAGTAAGTCATAAAATAAAGTAGCATCGATGTGCATAATAATTCTCCAAAAATAATAGATTAATGTGTATGTGAATATACCTAGATTATTGTCTAAATGTATTCACTTTAACTACCAGCTCTAATGAGAGGAAACTACCCGTGGTGACTGATAATAGAATAAATATAATGCGTCTGATAGCTAAATATGTAGATGCTATTTATCTACGTAAAGCTACTAGAGATGATACATCACATATATCTAATGCAGCTCATAATCTAGTGAAGACTACTAGAATCACATTGAGGTCATCTAATTTAACTAAGTTAGAGAAGCACGTATTCGATAACTTAGATAGAGTATATCAGAATGTTACTACTAATACATTAAGTAGATATACAGATCTAGCTAACTTAGAATCATTAGTACATATGTCAGAACCAACACTATCGATAATTGTCAATCCTATCATCAAATACCTGAAGAGTACATTAGCTATAGTAGGAGTACTAGATTACTCAGATACTAATATAGTTTTACCAAGGATACATATCACACCTAAAGATGAATTAGGTATCAATCACTGTAATCGCACATTATTTACTACTGAATATTCTATGACTACTAACTCATCATATAATTCAATATATGCTAAGATCATCATCCCTGGTGAAATAGTAACACATACTCATCTGATAGATCTATGTAGTCTAGTAGCGATATCATCTCCACCATGTATAGGTAGTGTATCTCTATCAGAATATTTAAGTAGTCAAGTTGTAAGACGATATGTATATCTTACCAGATATGCAGTAGTAGATACTGAACAAATATTAGAATACCTCAGTATCAATAATAATAACGTAATCACATTAGAGGAGATATTACATAATGTCAAATCAGATAGTTTTGTAAAGACGATAGGTACTTTCGAAGAACTAGATGATGATACTACTGATAATCCAGATGAAGATCAAGTAGATCCCGACGATGATAGTGGAGATAATCCCGATGAAGATACTACTGATAATCCACAAGACGATCAAGCAGATCCCGACGATGATAGTGGGGATGATCCAGCAAATACGCCTCCTCCTAGTGCTTCCAAAACTGATGAAGAGGGCGATAACGATAATACACACGATAGTAAGAAAAGTCTCTTAGGTTTAGATTTAGAACTAGCTAAAGATGAGACACTCGATGATCTAATGTACAAGATGTACGTAGTAAATATACTTGATAAAGTAATAGCTGGTACTGATTATACCGCTGAAGTAGTTTCGGCAGCAACCATATGGAAGAGTCAGTATATATTCCTAGTGAGCGTTAAAGAGACGGAACGATTCTTAACTAATTTGAAAATAAAATAAAGGAAATTACCCATGAGCAATATTAACTTTGAAGAATTTATTGGTAGCTGCGAATCTCTTGATCTCCAAGCTACTCCAGATAATATGAATCATAATGAAGTACATGTGATCGGTGGCGTATATGGTCATGTGAAAGAGTTCCTCGTTCAGACTAATCTTGCTGGCGATCAGATGGCTTCACTTGAGTCATTCAATACTGCTATCAGCAACTTTAATCCTCAGGTAGCTCTTACTGATATCGGTCCTGAAGATATCCAGACACTTTGCGCATCTTGTGGTATCAGTGAAGTAGATATGCGTGCTGCTGTTGAATCAGTAGGACTGTGTATTCATAACTACACTAATAACTATGACCTTCAGACTCACTTCGCATCTTCTTCACCTTCCGCTTCTCATGGTGAATTTGAGATGAGGGATCTCGATACAATCTATGATCCTAAAGTAGTTGACAATATGTACATGGACCCAAAAGCAGCCATTGAAGCATTTGGTGCCACTACTAATAATACTATCACTGATGCTAAAGTAGCTATCACTGTAAGTATCCTTAGGTTTCACCGTTCAGTTATTCAACGTCTGCTTCCAACAGTCCCCACTACTTCGAACATCATGACTTTCAAAGTAGATCATCTTGAGACATATGACCTCACCAAGTCTCGTGATAATAATAGTTCAGTACGTGAAGGTGATCATCAGACTCCATTCGTTGACCTGTACAGAGATCCATCACCAGCGAATATCGATCCTAAGCCTATCGTTTTGCGTACAGCTAATGATACTACTCCTAATAAACTGATCGATGAGAATATTGTTAAAATTGGTACTGAACTCAACATGTTCGATTACTCTCTCGATGCTGGTACCTATGGGTACAATCATGTCGATTACACAGATCTTGTAGGTGATGATGTACGTATCAAATCTCTCTACATTACAGTGGGTGATGGTAGCGTTACTGAGATGGTTCCAGTTAACACTATGACAGAATCAGGAGCTCGTTTGGTAATGAGCCTCAATAATAATGATTCAGCTGATCGTTCAGCTAATCTCACTGGTGTAACTGGTCTCAAAGATGTTACTACTATCATGGATGGTACAGTATCTACAATCCTTGATGGCTTCAGTGCAGATGCAGTAATCAAAGTATCATACAACGTATCTGGTAGCATCAACCTTAGGACTTCTAACTTGATCGTTCACGGTATCATCTCTGTTGAACTTTCTACTGTATCTGGTAATGCTGTAATCAGTGCTGATCAGACCCTGTTCGACACTCTCACTATCGAGCTTGCAGCTTATGAAGTAGCAGCTAATTTCTCAGAAGAGAATGTACGTAAGACAACTAAAGCTCTCCGTATCCTCTCTAAACAATATGGTTACGAGATCAAAGGATCAGCTAATACAGTAGTACAGTATTCTCTGAATCAGACTCGTCCAGAAGTAGTAATCGATGGTCTTGCTAAACTCCAGGGTATCGGAATCGATGATCGTGGTATCAATATCATCATGAATGGTATCAGTGAGATCAAAGACAAAATCACAGCAGAAGCTGCTCTCGATATCCATTACTCTAAATCTATTGCTAACTCTTATGTTAGTGGACAACGTATTCGCCCTTATGTATATCAGGGTAATATCGATGTGACAAATAGTGTAACTATCAAAGAGTCAGATCGTCTTGGTGATGTCCGTTCTTATACTGAGAAAATCATGCTGGAAGTAGTAACACGTTTGATGAATGAGTCTTTTTATCAACAAGAGCTTGGTACTGGTGAGAAAGTAGTATTCAATGTACTCACCTCAGGATTTATCAAAGATGCACTCTTGACAGTTCCTCATTATCATGATCACTTGAGAGATACTTCAGCAGATGCAGTCAATGATGGTCAGGTAGAATTCCGTAGAACTCTTCCTAATGGTGTAGTGTTGAATATCTTTACCACTACATTTGAGTACATGACTGATCGTATCATCATGGTACCAGTACGTCCTAATAATCCTCGTAGTACTCTGAACTTTGCTTGCAATGCAGTACGTGGTTCATTTGTAGCTCAAGCTACTCCTAGTGTAGATGGAGCTATTTACAATCAGCTCATCGCTAGTACTCGTGAGATGCCTATCGTACTCACACCTATGGCAGCTATGTTGACTGTCACTGGACTGTCTGCTGTATTTGAAGGTAATGGCGGACTCGGTGCATAAGTAGTACATGTAGTAGATACTAAACTCCATAGCATACCTATCATGGGTATGCTATGGAGGTCTTAGTGTACTTGATTGATAGATACAGCTTACGCCTTATACTAGTGATGGTAGTGATACTCGAATATAGCAAATATGCACTTTGAAACTCAAATCGTTATAGAACCGCATGTAGTGATTTGAAAATAGGCTAAAAAGAGCTTCCACGTATATCCCTACGTGAAGGTCATATTTGGGCATATTTGGATTTACTACGTACGGTTCTATAGTGGGTGAAAATGGTGTATTTGAGTTACTTATTATCTTATCTGAAATATCCTGGGATTTTGAGATAGATGATCTATTAGTAGCTTATTATTTCAGATACTATCTACTATTGAAACTGTGTAATAATATTATGCTAGTATATATAGTAGTAATCTAAATCAGTCACTATTTCAGGTATATATCACTATAGTAGAAGGTATCAGATAATACTTGATACCTCCCACTGATCTTTGATTAGTAGAAGATATCAGATAATACTTGATACCTCCCACTGATCTAGCGATTAGTAGAAGGTATCAGATATAACCAGATGTACTTACTGATCTTAGATGAGATAACGTATAGATTAATCTATACGTACACTAAAAGTCAGATATCTGACATGATAGCCTTAGGAGGGTAAGTTATGAAAGTGAGTAATGAAGTAATGAATATCGATGGTAATGATGGATGTGATTTTGATGAGTTCTACGCAGTAGCTACTGACTCTAGTGGTAATACCATATGTGTTGGCGTTATCAAAACAGAAGGAGCTGGTGGTGATGATGCATTAGTAGTCAAGTATGATACTAATCTTAATGTACTAGCTAGGAAAATATATGGTGGTATTAATTTGGATGAGTTCAGTGGGGTAGTTATAGATTCCAATAACAACATCATATGTGTTGGGAATACTTATAGTGAAGATAGTGGTATTGATGAAGCACTAGTAGTCAAGTTCGATCCTAACCTTGACATAATTGCTAAGAAAGTATACGGTGGTAGTGGTATTGATAGGTTCTATGAAGTAGTTACTGATGATAATGATAATATCATATGTGTTGGACGTACTGTTTCAGAAGGATCTGGTGATTATGATGCACTAGTAGTAAAGTTTGATAATGACCTTAACATACTAGCTAAGAGGATATATGATGGAGCTGGTAATTACCGATTCTATGAAGTAGCTACTGACTCTAATGGTAATATCATATGTGCTGGACGTACTCAAACAGAAGGAGCTGATTCTGATGTTGCTCTAGTAGTCAAGTACGATCCTAACCTTGACATAATTGCTAAGAAAATATATGATGGTAGTGGTGCTGATGCATTTTATACAGTAGCTACTGACTCTAATGATAATATCATATGTATTGGATGGACTGTCTCAGAAGAAACTGATTCTGATGAAGCACTAGTAGTCAAGTTCGATACTAACCTTAACATATTGACTAAGAAGATATATGATGGTATTGATTGGTTCAATGGAGTAGCTATAGACTCTAATGATAATATCATATGTGTTGGACGTACTGCTTCAGGTAGTACGTCAGGAACTGGTAACCATGACACATTAGTAGTCAAGTTCGATCCTAACCTTGACATAATTACTAAGAAATTACATAATGATGCAATTATTGATAGGTTCTATGAAGTAGTTACTGATGATAATGATAATATTATCTGTGTTGGACGTACTGTTTCAGAAGGATCTGGTAGTTTCGATGCATCAGTAGTCAAATTTGATCCTAATCTTAATATGCTAGTTAATAAGATACAGTAGTTGGATGTGATCTAAATATACATCATAGCATACCTATTACGGGTATGCTATGATGTATTATTTTTTATGCACTCTCAGCATGAGCAATAAGTATCTACTACTCATAATAGTGTGATCTATTAGTAGCTTACTATTTGAGGTATATATCATCATAGTAGAAGGTATCATATAATACTTGATGCATCTCTACTGATCTTCGATTAGTAAGTATATCAGATACTACTTTGATATACTACCTGATCTTCGATGAGATAAGCATATCAGATAAACGTCAAATACACGGAGGATATCATAATGATGACAGATGACACTACGATTGATAATGTAGGTAAGGTCGGAGCGATTGTTTGGGATGATGAATTATTATCATCTAGTGAAGTAGCTAGTAAATTATCAATCACTAAGAAGTATCTACAAAAGCTATATAGTTCAGGATGTAACACTGAAGCTAAATTACGACAGTGGAAGAGATCTCAGGGTAATAAAGAAGATATCATCATATATAATACTACCAATGGTGAACTATCTCTATCTGAGATAATAGATAAGCATCATTATGTAATCGACCGTGTGATACTACTAAAACGTATCGATGATTATGGTGAAGATAGTGAAGCTATCTGGTTACCAGTAAATCATGTTCAATTCAAACGATGCTTATCTGAGTTCGGAATCGAATACGTATCTCATACGTCGAATTACCAGGTGATACGAGATGTAAAATTCGATCGAACTAATCACTGTGCTAGAGTCTATGGGTTCAGATATACATGTGAACATTATAATGATTGTCAAGAATACCGACTAGTGAATAAAACACATCATCCACGTTACGTTAAGGATAAATGTTTCGTGAATAGTGAGTTAGAAGTTAATATGACATCTTGATAAATGTCAATCACCCACCTACGCATATGACATGCGTAGGTGGGTATAAATCATTTGTAGTATAAATTACAACTATATTAGAGGATAGTATAATGCAGGTAATCAACATGACACCATATGTAATCAGTATATTGAATTCAGATAGCATGGTAATAACTAAGCTCAAACCATCAGGTAATACAGTAAGATTAGTCAGTACCACTAGTCGTATGGATGTTGTATATTCTGGTAATATTCCTATACCACTGACAGCTACAGTATTTGGTGAACCTGAAGGCTTACCAAATACTGTAGCTGGTATAGTGTATATAGTCGATGCTTCTGTGAAAGATAAGTATCCAGAAAGAGATGATCTAGTAACACCAAATGAACCAGTGCGTAATAGACTAGGTAATATCATCGGGTACTGTAGTCTACGTATCTAATCACCTGTCCTCATATGATACTACTTTTTAATCAATGCTGCTGATTTCACTGATCCCAGTACGCCAACTAACCAATGTTCAGTATGATGTAACTCTTTAATGCTCATCCCATAAGTATTAATCAAATCACCAGTATCTCTTACTACAGTAGCTACCTTCTTTAATTTAGAGATATCTACCTTACTAATATCCACATTAGATAGTATCTTATATGTATTATCTAGTACCTTATATAGTTTACGTAATACCTTCTCAGATGATATTGCATCGTTAAATTCACCACTACTCTTCAAGCATGTATCTACTGATGTCTTTAACGCTACATTACTGTTAAACATCGTACCAAATCTAGTAAGTTTATTAGGTAATTTCACTATCACTATATCCTGTATCTTATGGGATACTTCAGATACTATATCCACCATATTGTTATTATCCAATGTATCAAGTATAGTGACAGCATGTTCCATATCATCTGATTTGATGCATTTATTAAATGAAGTATAGTTAGTTAACATCTCTTTAGAGCGTGATAACATGTTGAAATCTACCATTACCTTATTCATGTATCTGGTAAGATCTTCAGGTGCTAACGTGAATGGTATCGTAGGACACATGACAGTGCGGATCTTAGAGTAATCTACACGATATGTCAATTTAGTAGCTGTCTTATTACTAGAGATGTATCCTTCTAATTCACTACGTCGTACGTTTTTTAGGAATGATGTTAAGTTAGTACCTATATTAGATAATACTTTCCTCAAGTAGTCTGATAGTGCGATTAAGATTCTACTAGCTACATTGACTAAACCCTCTAATGATACAGACTCTTTACACCTATCATAGTTAATGAATAATGCATCTAATTCAGTGAGTAATTCAGCTTCAGTTCGTTCATAATTGGTAGACAATTCAGGTAACAGCATTGTGGATTCTCTCCTAGTTGTAATAAAGTATTAATTGTTATAGCCTTATAGCTATATAATAAAGTATATGAGTATTATACGCAACCTATATGATTAACTAACTTAGCTAGGTAGGTACTTATTTTTAAGTATCAGTAGAAGTGCCATCTCAACAACTTTCAGGTATATATTAAGATAGTAGTATAGGATATTAAGAGTGGTTCTTAGTATCTAAGTAGTACCTAGTCTTTAGTTCCTAGGTTGAAAAGAACGATGAGTTAGTGCGTAAACTTACCAGTACAACTACTGGGCTGATAACGCATACAAGTACCTTAGGAGGGTATGAATATGAAATATCAAATCAAGATAGAAACTGGCAATGACGTGATCGACATCAATATTGAGATGAGTTTAAAAGAAGCAATCGCCCTATCACGGGAATCTGAAGCGGTTATATACCGCTTCTGCAAAGAGTCTGATATCAAGATTACCGACATCGGTGAGCTCTTCAGTACTGCCATGTCGAAACTGAAGGAACGCATGAAGCGTTCCTCCTCCTCCAAAGAGTAGTACCTCCCCCCAACTTATCTAGTAGTATTAGATAAGTTGGGGGTTACTACTTTATTATTTTTTTATAATAACTATTCATAGCTACTAGACTAGGTTATATAGTGAAATTATTTATCATAGAACCTCATAATCTTATAGATCAGGTAGTATATCGAGTAGTGTCTGATATGCTATCTAATCACTAGATCAGGTGTCTGTTTTTTGTAATCTAATAATACACGGAGAATGTAATCATGTCGCTACTAACTAGTCTAAATAATAAAGATCTATCTCTAGGTAGATTTAGCCTTAACACTGGAACTCATTTTGATATAGCTACTGGTAAGTTCATCCCAGGTAAGGTGAAAAATAAATCCACTATGATACTCAATGGTGGATTAGCTATGACTAACGCTATCACTGGTAGAGAACAAACATTTAAGTCATCTGTAGCTATAGGGTATTTTGTTAGAGCTATCAAGAACTACGAGAAATCTATTGGTGTAGTATATGATTCAGAGATATCCATAGCTGGAGTCGAACGAGTTATCCAATTAGGTGGAGCTGATCCGTTACCTAACGATCCGTTGTATGATCGCATTGAACTTTTCGATAAGACTCATGCTGACTTAGGTCAAGTATTTAAAGTAGTGCAAGATATAGCACGTAATAAAGAAAAGCATCGTAAAGATCTCATAGAAGAGACACCATTTATAGATCGTCACGGTAAGTTCTTAAAGGCATGGCGACCTACTTTAGTATTGATTGATAGCTTCTCAGCAGGTGAATTCACTAAGCAAGCTGAAGTATTTGAACAATATACAGTAGGTGATGCTAAAACTAATACAGTATATATGGGTGACGGTAATGCTAAAACTCAGTTCATGAGTCAGCTACCAGCATTAGCAGCTAAAGGTATCTACTTTATATTGACAGCCCATATAGGTGATAAGATCAAGATGGACCCATATGCTGCTAGTAATAAAGACTTACCACATATGAGAGGATCAGATCATATCAAGCGAGTAGGTACACAATTCACATTCCAGTCTAATAATCTACTAGAGACTAGAAAGGTAGGTATACTCCAAGATACTAATAAGAAATGTCAATACCCTCACGATTCAGGTTCACCTGTTGAGCTACAAGAGATAATTTCTATAATATGTCGTTGTAAGAATAATGTATCTGGCTCTATCGTACATCATATCAGTTCTCAGTATTATGGGATACAGGAGTACTTGGAATACTTTAATCTCATCAAGAATAGTAAGACGTCATTAATGTCAGGTACTCTCACGTACAAGTTAGGATTTGGTGATTGGGAATTTAACCGTAAGAATATTAGACAGCTCATTAAAGATGATTATGAGTTTCGTAGGACATTAGAGATACTAGGACAGTTTTTATATATACGTAATAACTGGAACTTACCTGAAGTATCATCGATTGGATATGTTGAGTTCTGTAAGAAGCTTACAGAGGCTAATAGTAAATCATCTGATATAATTAACAGTACTGGAATCTGGTCATTTAATGCAGATAAACAAGACCGTAGTTATATGTCTATATTAGACATAGTAGCTCTGATCAATCAAAAATAAGATGGAGTAGTTATGTTCATATTGCAGAATAATATCCCACTGACTAAAGTTGGGTCAGTATATAAGTATAATTTAGGATTTGAGACATTAGTAGTAACTGATCCATCATTAGTGATTGATAGATTGAACTACAGAATAGATCGGACTATCGGTCTGAGTCGTAGTTATGATCACATGATGAACCTTAATATATCAGCTAAGGTATCTATCACATCCGATCCATTTGAATATACATGTACTAGTGATACTACCAGATTATTAGCTATCGAACAGATAGTCTCTCATGATGGTGAGATCATAGATATCGCATCTAACGTAGGTACTGTAGAGTATCACACATATAGTATCAAGTCGAATGATATATATGGTAGTGAAATAGCTGGAGCACTTATCAATGTCACTGTACCAGAAGACGCTACAGATATCATATTGACAGTGACATCTACTCTGACTAATGATACAGGTACTACTGAACATGTCACATATCTATCTACAGGTGAGGTAGCTACTGGTACTGGAGGTACTGGGGCTACTGGAGCTACTGGAGCTACTGGAGCCGATGGGAGAGATGGAATAGATGGAATAGATGGAATAGATGGAGTCGATGGGAGAGATGGAGTCGATGGTGCTGATGGTGCTGATGGAATAGATGGAATAGGTGGAGTGGGAGCATTACCACCGACTGCACCATTACTAGATATCCCATTCAAGATTAATATGGATACTTCCCAAGGTAATATAGTAACTAATTATATCAGAAATTCACCAGCTACTCACATTGACCGGTATGGTATGATGATAAGTAGTGATGTAAATACACCAAGATTTACTAAAAATGGGATGATGCGTGAAGGTGTCGGTACTAACTATTTTCTTAATAGTAACTCACTTAACGCATATACACTAACTAACGCTACTCAGTCAATCGGCTATGATAGTATATTAGCTATAGATGTAACTAACGTAGATAAAGACGGACAATCACCTTGGACATTAGATGCTGATACTACATTACCTATCAGTGATCATACTGATGTGACATATAGTGTCAGATTACGTACAAGTGATCCATTATCTGTAGAGATGCAGATATTAGATGATGCCGGTGTAGTACTAGCTTCATCTATAATCACTACTAGTGATACGACCGAATTATATACAGTATCAGCAGATATATCTAATATATCATCAGGTACTGTATCAGTGAAGCTCATTCCAGATAGTAATTCATCAGTATCTCGATTAGTAGTAGCTACATCTCAAGTGGAACCATTACCATTTGTATCTAGTTTCATACTTACTACTGATACACACATGACTCGTGAAATGGAATCGATCGTTATCAGTTATGATGATAATTTCCCTAGTAATGATCATGGTGTCACTGTACTCCTCGATGTATATATTAGAGGTACGTTACCATCACTAGATTCATGCTTCACATCAGGTAGTCTATCTATGTATATATCAGATCATGGTAGTAGTGTTCCTGTAGCTAAAGCTGCCATATCGGAAACTGATAGTACAGGTACATATCCTATTAATAATAAACTTAGAATGGGAGTAGTATATGATCCAGATAATAATCTACTACAGTTATATGTAGATGGTGTAATTGTCGATACTACAAACATCACAGGTGATACTGATGTACCATTAGGTTCTGGGATGTCTCTTAGTGATTTCTTTACTCAGGTCTATGATGGTAGTTATACTGATGATACATCTCCAGTACTATTACAGGGTAATGTTGACTTTCAATCAGCATTACTTATGATAGGTTCAGAGTTTACATTTATGGAATTTAGTAACTTAAGAGTAATATCTGAAGTATGTAGTGAAGTACAGATGATGAATTTATAACACACTATCCTACTTGATCACACTAATGTTAGTGTGATCAAGTAGTCTCTCTTTTTTTTAGATTTAGAGTAGTGCTTCTAAGTAACTAGCTTTAGTTATTACATGATATGCGTTTTTATTAGTCATTACGCTAATAAAATTTCTACCACCTTCAGTCAACTCACCATATATGGTATTATTAGTTTCACCAGCAGCTATAGCAAATGCTTGGTTTAGATGTATAGACCAACCACGATCAATAGTATTCATCTCATTAAACCCTGGATCAGTGGTGCTAAAATCTCGATATGTTGAATGAGCTTCTCGTAATGATGTACCGTCGTTATGAGCTAACCCGACTACACCGATTATATATTTATCATAAGCTACTGTCATCATCTCTAAAGTAGAGTTGAGAACTAATTCAGATGTTACTATATCTACTTTAGTTTTTAAATTGATATAATCTGTAATAGATGGGTGGATATCGGTATTGGTCAATTGTGTGATATCATCATATAGCGGTATCAGGTAGTACTGATTCACAACGAACAATTCAGGAAAACGTGATTTCCATACTGGTAGACTACCTAATCCACTATCTATGAGTAAATTTATTATAACTTGTCTAGCTTCTATAAAGTTTAGCTCTCTACCACGGTACATTATGTTAAATGTAAGGTACCTTGATTGGTTATCAAATACATGTAATGTAGTGAATGTTTGCATACCAGATTGATCATCGGTAGTAAGGCCAGGTACTAGAATATTATTAGCTGTAGATCTAGATAAGATAGCTGAATCAAATGGATCGGATAGATGAGATGGATCTAATAATGTCTCTAATGGTAATGGTGGTACGACTGAGAGTACAGTGAAAAGAGGATAATCGTTCCTAAATGGAGCTCTACCAAACCATGCAGTCAACTCTAGTATTTCACCACCTTTATCGAATGAGAAAGTACCCCAGCTAGGAACATGTCTATGTAAGTTTACATCGTCATGTACATGTAAGATATCACATGTATTAGATATATCTATTGAGCTTGCAACATACCCAGTAAATGATACATCTGATGTAAGTACATTATCGATATCGACTAAGGTATCATCTGGAATAGTACCATAGTTCAGGTACTCGATGATATTGAATAGGTACTCTTTATCTTGTTCAGTGAGACTCTCAATGAGAGTTATCTCAGATGCTTCCAGTTTAGTATGATCAAATGTGAGATTGTATTTACGATTAGATGTTATGACTACAGGTGTAGATAGTAATGTCTCATTAGCCATTCCAACTAATGTAGTATTATCATATACCATCTTAGGATGTACATCATTTACATCATCATATAACGTAGCATATGACCAAGCTGTGACAGCGTCAGTTAGTGAATCATATTGCATCATCGTTACTGTAAATGGATCAGCGATATTACCGTAGCTATCGATGATATCAGGTATCATCAGATTACCTATTGTGGTATCATCATTATTGTGAAAAGATTGTCTATATACGATAGGTAATCTTTGAGTTCTAGTATCTGTAAACTCAATAGGTTGAACCATATGTTCAATCATTTCACGATCAAGGTAGCCACATGGGATAGTTGTAGTTTCTAGATTTAATAAGGTGATGTTGGGATCAAATACTGATCCATCAGATACGAAGCTATGAATTGCCATAAGAGTTATCTCCATTATTGTGATATATTAAATGAACAAGGTATCATTATAAATGATATAGTGGTAGTGATGCTTGAAATCATATTACCACTATACTATTATGAGTATGTCACTGTAAGTATATGTACTCATAATTATAAGAAGTACTAAGCATGAATGATCTGTCACTGGTCTTTGACTATCTTCCATATGGGAGTGAAATTGAGTTACAGGCTAATATCTGTAGTGAATCTTGAAAATAATCTTAATATCATCACTAGGAGTACATATATGCCTACATTAGATACGTTAATACCAGAAAGTGCTAAACAGATAGTTAATCCTATCTCAGAATTGATAAGTAGACGAATCATACGTTCATTAGGTTTGACAGAATTATTTAAGGGTAACCTATTTATCTATACTACCGGAAACGATTCATCTAAATTTAAAGATAGCTCTGGTAATGTTAGAGTCTCTAAGAATAGATGTGATGTCACAGTAGAGCCTAATTATAATCCTAACGATACAATCTTTGATACGTTTACTACTAAAGATAAAGATATCCACATGGGTTCTAATAGAGGTCTATTTGGAGAAACTCCAATATTGCGAGATAAGCGACCTAATGTATATCTCTATGAAGTATCTGTACCATGCTCAGTTGAGCTCAAATTCAAGATGAAACTCAAATCAGTAGAACTAGCTGACCTAGTATCTACATCGATATATGCTAAAGCGATGTCATCATCTACTATATATAATTACAACGATGTGGAGTATAATTACCCACTAGCTGATAGACTCATCATGATGCTATATAAGGTATATAAGTTACAGGATGATTTAACTATGACATTCCAAGAGTATCTCAAGATAGCTAGTGGTGATGCTATTAGAATATTAGTAAATAGACATCAGCTAGACTCTGGTAATAAGGAGCTAGTGATATATCGAGAGATGACTAATGTATTAGGAGTACTAGATTACTCAGCAGATCCACCAGATGAAGATGAGCGTAATAATAAAGTAGTAGATAGGTACTCAGTGGAGTTTAACTATAAGTTCCAATTTAGTAAACCATCACTACTACGTTTGAAGTTCCCAATTATGATAAATAATCAGTTATTCGGTAGCTCATTGATAAAGAAAGCATATACACATAATGATCCAGATAAGGTAAGGACACATCCTAATTCGGTCATCAATGAATTCTTTATGAGTAAGAATCAAGTAGTGAGTTTAAAGAAAGCATATCCTCTCACTAGGTATCCAGATTACGATGATTGGAATCATACTCCAGCTATGCATCATCGTTACGCTAATCAATATCAGTCAGTATTTAAAGGTATCCTAGCTGTAGAGGTAGATCCTAATGATGCAACATTATCATTAGGTGTAGATATACCTAATGACATCTACCCACTATTACCTACTGAATTAGCTAATGCTATAGATGAATTAACTACATTAGAAGATAAGATCAATGTCTTAAAGCGTGAGAGTATATTCAACATAGCTATCTTTAGTAATGATAATCTCATGACTTATGATAATATCAATATCACTGATGATCTAGTCTTATCTGTAATAGACAGAATATCAATTACTAAGGTATATCGGATAGTGATATCACTCGTAGTAGATATTACTATACTAGATGCTAAGTATATATATTACATGTTAAACAACCCAGACTACTATGTCAGTTATCTTGAATATTTCGCTCAGTATCTGGAACGTCATGGGTACATTACCATCACTAATAATAGTATCACTGGGGACGAACAGCTATATCTACCAGCTACATATCAACAAGGTCCTACATTAGGAGCTCGTCATGGATATGGTAGATCGATAGTACTAAATAATATTACAATAAACACCAGTAGATAGGAGAGCATATGCCATTAGTAAAATTGACAGATAGAGATGATCCATCTACCAGATTAGGATCTAGTCAGCAAGTGATAGAATCTAAACACATAGATACCGCAGTAAAGAATACATTCATTAATCGAACAGCTATATCTCCTGATACATATGGAGATATATTTGGCGCAATATTGACATACCCAGAAGGAGTAGAAGTCACTGTAGAGTATTATAAGCGTAGAATACCATATATCAATAAGCAAACTGGAGATCACAGTTTCTCATTAGAACGAGCTGCTGTACATTCTAGCTATGACTTAATTAAACAGCTACAATTCAGGATAAAGGATGAGTTAAATATAGAGATAGATCCTAATAGTACTGAGACTAAAATAGATGGTGAATGTATCATGTATCCTGGTCTCTCACCTAACGTAGGAGATATATTTTACCTCAATCTACCAGATGATAATATCGGCGTATTCATAGTAGATCTAGTAACACCATTATCTATTAGGAAAGGTACTAATTACCTTATCAACTTTCACCTATATGCATTCTTAGATGACACTATTCATGATAAGCTTGAATCATCTGTAGTAGATGTATTATACTTTGATAAGCAGAAGTACTTTGATGAGAATGTTACCTTACTCAGTGATGACTCATATCATCAGCTAGTAAAACTCAAGAATACTAGATCTAAGCTAATCAATCTCATGATGTCTCAGTTTCATGATACATATGAGAAGACATTGATACGATCAGATACGTTATATGATCCATACCTGGTAAAGTTCATGACTGATAAAGTATCAGTACATGATACTAAGAGGGATATATGTCAAATAGCTCCTACTTACTTAGATATATTCCCTAATACTATCTGGTCAGCTCTCATTGATAATAGTCTTACTCACCTAGATATCACATCACATCGATATGTGAAGTATAACTTTTACCTATGGGATGTAACTATATCTAATCTAGATGAACAACCAATAGTATTCTTACATGGTGAAGACTTTAAAGAGAAAGAAGATAGGATACAGGATATCGGATTTGCAGATAGATCAGTGACAGATAAGTACTTAAGTTATCATTTCTCATCTAACCTGTACTATGCACTGATTCATGCATTTGAGACATCTCCTATAACTAATATATCAGATCATTTAGGTGATATAGATAGTGATACACGATATACTAATCACCTCTATGATACTGCATATTCATTAGTAACTAAACAGTATGAGCCATTAGAGTACTTTTATACATGTGGTATCACATTAGGATCTAATAACGATATAGGCTTATCTGAGTTTGAATACCTCATATATGATAAGCTGATTAATGATAATGTAGATATTCCATTCTTAGTAGATGATGTACTCAGTACTTTCCCGTTTACTCATCTCACTGATAATGATAAATTCTACTATATCCCAGTACTGATACATCTATCTGATGTAGCTATACGTAGACTAACATAAGGAGGAGATCATGGGTTATTATGGTCACGATATTCATACCACATTGAGTGGTTTTATTAATGGAGTACCTTATCCATGCGAACTACCTCTATATTACTTTGATGATCTAGAAAGTATGACTAATGGTAAGATAAAGAATGTATCTAAGGTAGATGTAGATGCTAGAGTCAGATCTAGAGTCACTATATCAGCTATGATAGATATGGTCGATAGGACTATACCATTTAGGATACTCAAAGATGATGATATCATCACTATATATGAGTACCTCAATGAGTATGTACATGAGATGGATAAGTATCTTGATGTACCTGATGTAGCTGACTACTCTAGGAAGTCTAAGGTATTTGTAACTATGCTTAAGCGATCTATCCGTATCATATCTAAGTATAATAAGAGAGCTAAAGCTATCTACCTGGATGAAACCTTTATGCAAAAGATGCTAGGTAAATGAGGTCATTATGTTATTAGCAACTAGTATGTTAGTAGAGCAGTTAAATCGTATCATCGGTATTGATAGATCTAACATATACTCTATGAACTTGACACTAAAGAACTATGATGATCCAGAGTTCATAATAGATAAGATAGTAGTAGACAAACTAAGACATAAGCAATTGTTCAATGTCAACGTAACTGATGATATACAAGTCACTGCTAACCTATTCCCAGATGATTTATTAAAGATAGTGAATCTACAATCTAACCTCTATGCTGAGATAGTAATCGAATATGTAGATAGAGATACATTCGATATCATACTGGAAGAAGAACCTAAGATATATAGATATGGTGTATTTATCCATGAGCTAGAAGATATATCAAAACGCATCGGTATCCAAGGATTGACTCAAGTTAATAAAGGTGCTGAAAAAGATCTCACTAAGGGCTCTCATGTATCTAGGACATACCCTATCAATTTCCAACTCATATCGGAGACGAACTACGCAGTAAATAAACAAATGTTTAATGGACTCATCACTGATATCACAATGAGTAAAGCTATAATGTATATAGCGTCAGTACTAGGTATCAAAAAGATCAACATGATCCCACCACATAACACTACTCAATATAAGCATATCCATATACCACCAAATATGAGTTCATATAAAGTCATATTTGATTACTTGCAAACTAAGTTCGGTATCTATGATAAAGGATTATCATACTACTACACTGACGAAGTACTCTACCTCTATCCAGCATATGATACTGAAATAGAGAGACCTGATAAGCTAAAGATAGTCAAAGTGAGTCCTAGTACATATAGTGGACTCAATAACTATCATGACCTACAAGGTAAAGTACTCACTATCGTATCTAATACTGACATAGAACATACTACCATGTCTAATGTAGCTATGGAGAATGAAGGATCTAATAAAGTATATGCATCATCAGATAGGATGCTAGATGGTCAAGTAGATCCAAAGACCATGACTATAAGTGATACTTGTCTAACTATATCTAATAATAAATCTCACTCCATAGTGAAGAACTCAGCTATACCTTCATATGAAGAACCCACTAATAACATCTTCACTAAGTTATCTAGTCTAGCTATGGGTAATGCTGAAATGATTACGCTAGGGTGGAACATGGCTAGGTTATATATGTTAAAACCTGGTACACCGATCGAGTATATCTATGATGGTGAAGATCAAGTCATGATGAAATCTGGTATATTAGAAGCTATCACATATACTACAATGCTACAGTTACGTAAGAATGATCAATTTGTATATACTACTCTAGCTACACTGATGGTGCGATTAAGTACCGATAGTGAAGTATACATTGCATAAGCACTCATCCATAGCATACCTATCTGGTATGCTATGGATGATGTATATTACATAATTAGTGAATCTAACTTCTCTTTTATCCTATCTCTAATGAATGGGTTACTTGTAGATTGCCAAAACTTAGTATTGAGTAACCTACCTATCTCTATCTCTAATATCTTCTTTAACTGTTCAGATCTAGTAGCACCTGGTTGTAACTTATATATATTCACTAGTAATGATAGTATCGGATACTGTTGGATGAAATTGAGATAATAATACTGACGATTAGTATTGAGTACGTAATGATCATCTCTCATATTTTGTATCTCAGCTAATAGACTAGTACCATGTCCTACCAGTAATGAGTTCACTAACTGATCTGGTTTCATAGTACCCGATATGACATTATCTATGAGTAGAGTGACTTCGTCTATAGCTTTATCTATATTAGCTCTAGCAAAGAAAGTCCTATCGCCATAGATGAGTTTACACTTATCAAATATGTAATCCTTATCTATAAGCTTACCGAGTACTATATCTTCTATTATATTAATAAACCACCTCTTAGATACATCATATAAGATAGGTAATATGCAATATGAATATATGAATGGGTAGTTATTAGATGTGATATCCTTATTATTCTTATTCAGTATCTTATACTTAGTATAGAGCATGAGTAGATCAGTCAAGTTGATTCCGAACATAGCTTCTATCGGTGGACTGATTTCATAACGTAATCTAGTAGCAGTATTATCTAACCGCATCTCAGACGTATCCATCATCAAATTACTCAATGGTCTAATCTTACCCCATGTAATCATAGAGTCACTACCTAGTGGTAATGGATCTAATATATCATACCTACTAGTGATGAGTACGTATTCAGTAGTGGACATAAACTCATTATAACAGAAAGCATTCTCTCTTATGATATCTTTCTTGATGTACTCTGAATACGCTGGTCCAGATAGTTCCTTCTGGATACGTACAAATCGCTCCATGTCATTATTAAACTTAGTCAAGTGACGTATATCAGCTCTCACTATTAAGCTATTGATAATATCTATACCTTTAGATGGTATCGGATCAGTAATCGTCCTAGCATTACGTCTTATTATATTAGTAACGCCTTTGTGTAAATGACTTAGATACTTTTCAGTCCTTGGTAGCTTAATGACACCGACACCTGATATCTTACTTAAAAAGCGTTTTAATGTAATGAGCATGATGTTATATCCTTTAGTTATGTAGTAATAGGTCATCCTAATACTATAGTATCGCATCTAGTATAATAGTCTACATATGAGTAGTAACTTATTTACCCTACTGATGTATTCATGTAAATCTGGTAATATTATAGCTGACATAAGATCAGTCACTATTTCAGGTATATATCACTATAGTAGATATACATCAGATACTACTTTGATGTACCTCCACTGATCTAGCGATTAGTAGATATACATCAGATACTACTTTGATGCACATTTATCTTAACCAAGTACATGGTATGACATCATGTACACATATTAAATAGGAGATCATAATGATTGAAACATTCAGGTACGAAAAGAATAATCATCAACCAATTAGAGTACTCGGTAATATAAATGACCAAGTCGAGTATATGGATGAAAGCGCTATAGATTCTCATACACGTATATATCACTTTGGTGACAATATGTCTATCATTGATGCTATGGGTGAATCACGAGAGTATTTCGGTAGCACTTTTGTAGTTTAGTAATGTAACATAATAAGTGTATACTATATTATGAAACCCTTGGTATACTACATTAGTAGTTACCAAATGGTATAAATACCGTATGTCACATAATCGTGACTAATATATTATCCTAAGGAGGATATCCATGCCAGTAATCGAAAGTGTAAAAGATCAAGAAGTAGGTAATCCAGTATCTGGTACTATCAATGAGCGCCCAGCAGCTCCAACGATTGGTGACATCATGAGTATTCATGGTATCAGAGGAGGTCAGTCTCAAGAAGCCTCTGAATATATCGATCGTATCAAGAAAGCTGTACAAGCTTTCACCACTACTGAGAAAGTACAAGTACGACGTCTCGGTAATGATGAAAACATTACCGTGTTTACAGTAGGTAAAGATTCAGTGATCCTCAGGACAGATTCTGAAGTAGTATCTAATCTCAATGAACTATTAGTAGAAGCTGATCTTCAGCGTGTCTATAAAGAGTTCAAAGCGATTTACCCTGAGAATCAGTTAATCAACATCATCGCATGTAATAAGTACATGTACGGGAAAGCTTCCCAGATGACTACTTACATTAAAGAATTATTACATACTCGTAACTCTGAGTTCATTAAGAACTTCACAGTGAAATCATTCACTCGTAAGTATAAGCTCGAAATCGATACTGATGTAACTGCCGTGAAACAGTATCTTGAGATGAATAGCCCTAATGCTACACGTACTGTAGACTTCGGGTTCACAGCATCAGTAGTAGATAATGAGCAAGATAGTAGTGGTGGATATCAGAAGCGTGAACCTATCTTCGCTGTCAGTGGATATGTAGACTTTGTTGAGATCGCTCAAAGTAGCGGATATATCGCTGGTTTCAGCACAGGACCAAGTCGATTCCAACCGATAATTCACGTGACTGAAATCTGTAGTACTATCGTATCATCTAAGATACTTGCACTCGCTATCCCATTAGCAGCAGAGATCTTTGTCAATCGGGAATTGTGGAAGACACCATTCCTCACGCTTGGACGTACTGATATCAATATCGGTAATCTTCTTCTTGATCCAGAGAAGAATACTCCATATAAAGCAAAGACAGCTACTGATATCGCTCGTACATTTACTAATATCGAACCACCATTATTCACAGTAGATGTAATCAGTGGAGCTGCTGGTCTTCCTGGTCTGAATCGTTTCACTAACCCAGATCGTCATCACCTTATCTCTCAAGATATTGCTGACTTCTTGGATACAGATGAAAGAGGAATTCTCCCATCAGATGGAAAAGCAGTATCCTATAATGTCGATCGTGAGATTGTAGGTATCGTGGAATCAGCTAAAGGTCTCAAAGGTGCTTCGTTATTAGACACTAGAGATATCAGTTACCTATTCGCTACATCTCTCTTGGGATATAGTGATAAGATACGCCACCTCATGCGTGGTAGTAGTGATCCAATTGCCAAATATGAACTCATCAAAGAGATCATCGGTGAAGTAATCCCTACAGGTCTCAATACGATCGCATTGATCAATGGTGATTTTATCACTAAGATAGCTGTCATCATCTCATCTAAGATCGACATCGTATTACCGACTAACAATACTGCTCAGCAGATAGATATCTCCAAATACACTGATCTCACTTACAATGGTGTAAGTACGTTCAGTACATCTAACAATAGTAATATGAACTTTCAGCAAGGTAGTTATACCAGCTACTAATCATCCTAAGTCTATCATCCTCCATAGCATACCTATCTAGGTATGCTATGGAGCATTTAGTGTGTCATGTAGCTTCTCTTTTTATGCACTCTTAGGAGTAGCAATAAGTATCTACTACTCCTAAGAGTGTAGTTCATCAGTAGCTTACTATTTCAGGAGGAATGTGTCCTCACTACATCTCAGGTATATATTACCATAGTAGATGTACATCAGATACTACTTGATGTACATCTACTGATCTAGTAATGAGATAACGTATAGAATAATCTATACACATGCTAAAAGTCAGATATCTGACATGATACCTTAGGAGGGTATGAATATGAAAGTAAGTAATGAAGTAATTATTACCGATGGATGTGATTTCGATAAAGCAGCTATAGACACCGCTGGTAATATCATCTGCATTGGCACTGTCAGATCGGAAGAATCTGATACTAACTTTCCACTAATAGTTAAGTATGATGTCAATGGTGATATCATACTTAAGAAGATGTATTATGATATTAATTTAGATAAGATCCGTGGAGTAACCACTGATTCTAATGGAGACATCATCTGCATTGGCACTGTCAGATCGGAAGAATCTGATACTAAATATCCATTAATAGTTAAGTTTGATACTAATCTTAATGTACTAGCTAAGATGATATGTGATACTGGTGATGATTGGTTCAATAAAGTTACCACAGATGCTAATGACAATATCATCTTAGCTGGATGTGCTCTCTCAGAAGAAATTAGTGGTATTGATGCATTAGTGGTTAAGTATGACCCTAATCTCAATATACTAGCTAGAAAAACATATGGCGATGGTGGTGAGGAATTTAACCAAGTAACCACTGATTCTAGTGGTAATGTCATATGTGTTGGATGGACAAATTCAGAAAGAATTGGTACTAATGCCGATGCATTAGTGGTCAAATTTGACAATGACCTTAACATAATTACTAGTAATACATATGATGATACCGATATTGATTGGTTCTATGGTGTAGCTATAGATTCCAATAACAACATCATATGTGTTGGACATACTAGCTCAGGTAGTACGTCAGGAGCTGATTGTTATGATGCATTAGTGGTTAAGTATGACACTAATCTTAACATGCTAGCTGATACGATATATAGTGGTATTGGTAATGATTGGTTCGATGCAGTAATCACTGATTCTAGTGGTAATGTCATATGTATTGGATGTACTGATTCAGGTAGTACGTCAGCAGCTGGTAATTATGACATGCTAGTGTCGAAGTATGACGCTGATCTCAATGTATTAGATAGTAATACATATGGTGATACTAGTAGTGATGAATTATATGCAGTAGCTACTAATCATAACGGTGATATAGTATGTGTTGGAGATACATTATCAGATAGTACGTCAGGACCTAGTAATTATGTTATACGAGTAGTAAAGTTCACTAGCTGAGATCATACATGATCTAAACATTCCCATAGCATACCGATATCAGGTATGCTATGGGTTTATTATTTTTTATGCACTCTGAACATGAGTAGATATCTTTACTTACTCTCAAGAGTGAATCCATCTAATATACTACTATTTCAAGTATATATCATTATAGTAGAAGGTATCAGCTACTACTTGATACCTACCACTGATCTTCGATTAGTAGTAAGTATCAGATACTACTTTGATGTACATCTACTAATCTAGCGAATATATAGCGTATAGAATAATCTATACGTACACTAAACGTCAGATATATGACACGATACCTTAGGAGGGTATGAATATGGAAGTAAGTAATGAAGTAATGAATATATATGGTAATGATGGAGATCAATTCGATAAAGCAGCTATAGACACCGCTGGTAATATCATCTGCATTGGACATGTTAAATCAGAAGGATCTGATACTAAATATCCATTAGTAGTTAAGTATGATACTAATCTTAATGTACTATTTAAGAAGATGTATTATGATATTAATTTGGATGAGTTCCGTGGAGTAACTACGGATTCTAGTGGTAATATCATCTGCATTGGATGGACTGTCTCAGAAGAAACTGATTCTGATGTTGCAGTGGTAGTCAAGTTCGATACTAATCTTAACATAATCGCTAAGAGAATATATAGTGATAGTGGAGATAGTGGTGATGAATTTGACCAAGTAACTACTGACTCTAATGATAATGTCATATGTGTTGGATGGACTGATTCAGAAGGAGCTGGTAGTTCTGAATATCCTAATCGTGTAGATGCATTAATAGTGAAGTATGATAGTGATCTTGATATACATTGGACGTACTCATTCAGAAGTATCTAGTAGTGATGATACATGATCTAAACATACCCATAGCATACCTGATATCGGTATGCTATGGGAATATTATTTTTATGCACTCTGAACATGAGCAAACATCTTTACCTACTCTCAAGAGTGAATCCATCTAATATACTACTATCTCAAGTATATATTACTATAGTAGAGATGCATCAGATAATACTTGATACATCTCTACTGATCTTCGATTAGTAGAAGGTATCAGATAATACTTGATACCTCCTACTAGATCAGATAGCGCATCATATTAATAATCACACATAGGAGATACCACATCATGAAAGTACTACCAAAGATACTCAACCTAGACGAGCTCTATCATAAGACCCCTAACAAAATCATCTTCAATGAACTACTCATCAGTAAGACACCAGAAGAAATCATAGATATCATCTGTGATGTAGGTAGTGATAAATCAGACACATTAGCTAGATGCTCATGTGATGCACTCGTAGGTAATTATTACGAAGGTCTCATCTGCGCTAAGTGTAATTCTAAATGCATCAGTTCACTCTACTCTAATATCACAATAGATACATGGCTAGAGATACCTAACTCTATAACTAAAGTACTCAATCCACAAGTATATATCATCCTATCTAAATGGATGGGTAATAATGCTAAGAAGGTACCTTACCTAGATACTATCGTCAATATCAAAGCTGAACTAGATGAAGAACTCAAGCCTCATATATTAGGTCAAGGCTTCAATTACTTCTATAGTAACTTCAGTTCTATAATCAATCACTTTGCTAATATCAGAGCTAAGAAACCTTCTACTAAAGCATTACTCAAGTTCCTAGATAATAATAAGCATAATATGTGGTGCACTAAGCTACCAACTGTCAGTAGTATATTACAACCAGTGACTAAAGCTAATGGATTTGTAAGATATGTATATCCTAATATCGGATACCTCATCAAGTCTATTATCAATCTCAATGGTATACTCTTATCAGAGAAGATGATGAACTTTAGTGTGAATCATATAGAGAGACATTTCTTCGCTGTATATTCAGCATTCATTGATTATGTCACAACTATAGCTAAAGAACGTCTCCCAGCAAAGAAGCATCTACTACGTAAACATATATTTGGTAGTAGACTCCATTGTACAGCTAGGTCAGTAGCTATACCACTCATAGTAAATCATGAAGCAGATGATGTACATATCCCATGGAAGATAGGAGTATCTTGCTGGAAGTATCACATCATCTCTATGTTGATCAATAGACATAGTCACACGATAGCTGATGCATTTAACAGAGTATCTAAAGCTATCAATGTATATGATCACACGATAGATAAGATAATGCAAACACTCATCAAAGAGTGCCCGTATAAAGGTCTACCAGTACTAATCAATCGGAACCCTTCACTACAGATCGGTTCTATACAGTTACTCTTTGTAACTAAAATCAAACCAGGTTTCACTAAACCACCAACACTGATTGAAGAAGACTCAGTGGATAATATGATACTAACAGGTGGAAAGGTCACGAATAAGGTAAAGTATAAGTTTCCAAAAGAAGTGACATTAGCTGTAGACGATGGTACCATAGCATCATCTCCACTAATCATCGCTGGTTTCAATTTAGATTATGATGGGGATGAGTTACATGTATTCCCAATATTCGAGATGAACATGGTACCTAAGTTAAAGGTACTACATCCAGTATCAAAGATATTCAGCAGTAAGTACATCGGAGTTTCTAATGATGTATCACTTAGTAACCAGCAGTTTATTCTCCTAGACGGGTTTGTAAACGATCCTGATATCTGACCATATTACACTCTAATCTCTATAGCACACTATTACAGTGTGCTATAGAGATTATGTAATAACTTTTAATAGCATCTTACCTATATTATGAGAGATACGTCGTCCCACATGGAGTTCGTATCAAATACGATAATCAACACGATAAGTTAGTCGTGACATTTAAGGAGAAGTATAATGAATTCATTAACAGCACCTGGTAAGATGCACTGTTTCAACTGTGGAAAATACAAGCTAGAGAAACACTTCATGGGTAAACCATCTGGACGATTTGCAATCTGTATGAATTGTATTAATGAGTATCTACCTAACGACAAAGCTCAAATCACTGACATGAAACCAGTTCATTCTGGAATGTGTACTAGTGATAAATGTAATCGTACTACTGACCTATATACATTCAATGACAAGATCATATGCTTACCATGTTTATATAAGTTATTAGTTAGTTGTATGACTGGTGATAATAGTAATTATATTACATGCTCTCGATGTGGAGACAATCAACCGATATCTTCTTTTGCTAATAGTGGTAGAACAGTTAACTGGGGTAAGAAGTCAATATGTCGAGGATGTATCAGTGGGAGCGATCACGTTAAGCATAAACTTATATCAGATATGACTGATAAAGAAATTACAATCACTGAGAAGAAGTGTGGTCATTGTGGAGTAGTGAAAACTATCAATCACTTCAATCGCCGGAATACTTCAGACGATGGTCTTGCCACACATTGTCAGGTATGTACTAAGTATATAAGAGATTGTCGAACAGCTAATTTAGCTAAGCTTCCAGATAAGAATCTACCTATCGATGAATATACTGATCTATTAAAACATGTTCACTTCATATGCATCAAATGTAATTCACCCAAACAACTTTCTAATTTCCCTAGCTTTAAAGATACATATAAACATGTATGCAATAGTTGTACAACATCCAGATTATCAACAACAGCTACTAGTACGTATGCTGATTTTCAAATCAAGTACAAAGCGGCTAATACTAATCTAGAACACGAAGATGTCCAAAGGTGCTCTAATTGTAAATCGATCAAACCACTATCTCATTTTCATCAGCACCTCAATGGTGTAGGGGGTGGAATTTCAAAGACCACGTCATGGTGTAAAGCTTGTAGGGTAATTCAGGCAAAGGATCGATGGGGAGATATAAAAGATCATCATGCGGGTGTATGTAAGAAATATAAAGCTAAATTCCCTGAGAGACGTCTAGCTACTAATTTAGTTAGAACCTCTTTGTTAGATGTCGATGGTATCGTATCTAGATTACCAAATAATTATGTCTATCATCATTGGAACTATTCTACTGAACATCACTTAGATGTTATCCAATTGAGTAAAGCTATTCATATCAACTTACATTTAAGATTAGAATATCATAGAGATCTTGAAACAGGTACATTCATATTTAGAGATAAGAAAACAGGTGAGCTTTTAGATACTAAAAAGAAGCACGTGTTGGTTATTGATGAGATCAAAAGTTCAAATCCTAAACTAATTGAACCTATAATAAGTGATCGTCAAGGATTGAAGACTAAATATATAACTAGTAATAAACCTTATGCTAATTTGATAGTACCTGTCACAGATGAGACTGAAAAGGTATTCTGTAGGTCTTGTAAAAACTATCTACTGCCTGCATATTTTAATGAGGTACAGACTAATGGTAATGTTAAATTCATTTATGATGTTTGTACTAGATGTAATACTGTATTAGGAGCTAGACACGATGTGAATAATGATCCAGAAATCAGTAGTATAGATGAGTTGAATACTAAGGATACTCGTGATTACAGTATCGTTTCGAAACATTGCTATGGGTGTTTAGAATTGAAACCGTTAGCATCATTTCCTCGATCAGCTGCTAATATTTTAACTGGTAGGCATCGGTATTGCGCCGATTGTGCTAAGTATATACGTGGTACTGACAGTAAACAGGATCACATCAATCATGATGAGTTGTAGATCAGAATGTCTAAGTAAGTCAAGCATATATCTTATATAGATGAACTCTATACTAAACTCTCATAACGCTCTCTACATCGGGAGCGTTATGAGAGAGCGTGTGATGATGTTTTTATTAGCTGATGATCCACTCTAATAATAGAGCTTCTCTTTTTTTACGGATGCACTTTCAGCATGAGATAATATCTTTTACTACTACTCAAAGTGCATATATTTTTAGTATAGAATCAGATGGTAAATGTAGATATTCATATCGGATCTTTGATATATCCCTAGTTACTATATAAGCTCTATATTTCAGGTATATATTACTATAGTAGAGATGCATCAGATGATACTTGATGCATCTCTACTGATCTCTGATTAGTAGATGTGCATAAGATACAACCTGATGTACATCTACTGATCTAGTAATGAGATAGCGTATAGAATAATCTATACACACGCTAAAAGTCAGATATCTGACATGATACCTTAGGAGGGTATGAATATGAAAGTGAGTAATGAAGTAATGAATATCTATGGTAACGATGGAGATCAATTCGATAAAGTAGCGATAGATTCTAGTGGTAATGTCATCTGTGCTGGTACTATCGGATCAGAAGGGACTGGTAGTCATGTGGGTATATTAATAATCAAGTATGATATTAACCTTAATGTACTAGTTAGAAAGGTATATGGTGGTAGTGGTGGTGATAGGTTCGGACAAGTAACTACGGACTCTAATAATAACGTCATCTGTGTTGGATATACACTATCAGGAAGAGCTGGTGATTATGATACACTAGTAGTGAAGTTTGATAGTGATCTTAATCTACTAGCTAGGAAGACATATGGTGGTATTATTTTGGATGAGTTCAGTGCAGTAGCTACTGACTCTAATGATAATGTCATCTGTGCTGGGTATACTACTAGTGAAGATAATTGTTATCATGATGCATTAGTAGTTAAGTTCAGCGGTACTGATCTTAGTATACTAGCTAGGAAAGTATATGGTGGTACTATTCATGATAGGTTCTATAGAGTAGCTACTGATACTGATGATAATATCATCTGTACTGGATGGACTCGTAGTGAAGGTAGTGGTTATGATGATACATTAGTAGTTAAGTATGATAGTAATCTTAATGTACTAGCTAGGAAATCATACGGTGGTTATGTTTTTGACTACTTCTATGGAGTAGCTACTGATACTAATAATGATATCATATGTGTTGGGTATACTACTGGTGAAGGTAGTGGTAATGATGATGCATTAGTAGTTAAGTTCAGTGGTAGTGATCTTAGTATACTAGCTAAGAAAGTATACGGTGGTACAATTAATGACCGCTTCCGTGGAGTAGCTACTGATAGTGATGATAATATCATATGTACTGGACATACTACTTCGGAAGGAGATGATAATGGTAATGTCATATTAGTAGTCAAGTTTGATAGTGACCTTAATGTATTAGCTAGGAAGACATATGGTGGGATTGACGATGATGATCACTACCTTGGAGTAACTATAGATCCTAATGGTAATATCATATATGTTGGACGTACTATTTCAGAAGAAACTAATGATTATACTCCCCTAGTAGTGAAGTATTATACTCCCCTAGTAGTGAAGTTCCAACGCAGATTATATCAAGTAGCTACTGATACTAATGGTAATGTCATCTGTACTGATGTTAACGATACCGATGAATCTGATAGTCATGAGGATGCGGTAGTAGTCAATCATGATGAGTTGTAGATCAGAAGGTCTAAGTAAGTCAAGCATATATCTTATATAGATGAACTCTATACTAAACTCTCATAACGCTCCCTACATCGGGAGCGTTATGAGGGAGTGTGTGATGATGTTTTTTATTAGCTGATGATCTATAATCATAAGAGAGCTTCTCTTTTTTATGGATGCACTTTCAGCATGAGTAGATATCTTTTACTACTACTCAAAGTGCATATATTTTTAGTAGTGGAATCAGATGGTAAATGTAGATATATCTGATCAGATTAGTTAGATATCAGCTAAAAATAAAGTGCTAAAATAGCACCTCTCCTACCCCTTATAAAACCACGGGTGACAGACCCCCTATTTCTACCTGTATATCCCTACGTGACCCCCCATATTTGCTATATTTCGTGTTTCCTACGTGCAGTAATATAGGCGTTCAGAAATGGGTATTTCAGTAAGTATGAAACATATCTGAAATTAGTGATAATGTGCTACATTCGATACATGATTCTTACACACTCTGAGCATGAGCGAACATCTTTACCTACTATCAAGAGTGCTATCGGTAGCTTACTATTTCAGGTATATATCACTATAGTAGAGATGCATCAGATAATACTTGATGTACCTCTACTGATCTAGCGATCAGTAGTATACGTAGCTAAGTATGACTCTTAGATATCTAATCACTAGATCAGGTAGCATATCAATTAGTATCTGATGTGCTACCTGATTATCAATTCAATATAGGAGGGTAGTAAGATGAGTAAATTAGATAGTAGTAATAAGGTTGAAACAGTGTACGGTGGTAGTGGTCATGATTTCTTCAATGGAATAACCACTAATATTAACAATGATATAATCTGCGTTGGAACTACTAATAGTGAAGGTACTGGTGGTCGCGATATATTAGTAGTCAAGTTTGATCCTAACCTTAATGTACTAGTTAGGAATGTATATGGTAGTACTAAATCTGATATATTATATGAAGTAGCTACTGACTCTAACGATGATATCATATGTGTTGGAACTACTAATAGTGAAGGTACTGGTATCAATACACTACTAGTTAAGTTCAGTGGTAGTGATCTTAGTATCATATCTAAGAAGGTATATGATGGTACTAGTGCTGATTATTTCTATGGAGTAGCTACTGATGCTAATAATGATATCATCTGTGTTGGGATTACTGCTAGTGAAGAAGCTGGTAATAATGATGTATTAGTAGTTAAGAGTGTTTCTTAGCTACATAATTAATCCAATATAGGAGGGTAGTAAGATGAGTAAAGTAGATAGTAGTAAAATAAGTAGTAGTCGTATGATTGAAACGATATATGGTGGCACTGGTTATGTTTTCTATGGAATAACTACTGACTCTAACGATGATATCGTATGTATTGCGAATACTAATAGTGGAGAAGGTGACGACATTAACACAGTAACAGTAGTTAAGTTTAGTGGTAGTGATCTTAGTGTCCTAGCTGAGTATGTATACGGTAGTTCTGATCGCAATTTCCTCTATGGAGTAGCTACTGACTCTAATGATGATATCATATGTGCTGGGTTTACTGTTAGAGATGGAATTGATAGTAATGATGCATTAGTAGTTAAGTTCAGTGGTAGCGATCTTAGTATATTAGCTGAGCAGGTACACAGTGTTACTAGTCGTGATTACTTTTATGACATAGTTACTGATCCTGATGGTAATATCATCTGCGTTGGGAATACTTATAGTGAAAGTAGTGTTACCACTGATGCATTAGTAGTTAAGTTCAGCGGTAGTGATCTTAGTGTCCTAGCTGAGCAGGTATACAGTAATACTGATCATGATAGCTTCCATGGAGTAGCTACTAATCATGATGGCGATATCGTGTGTGTAGGATATACTGCTAGTGAAGGATATACTGCTAGTGAAGGAGGTATTGGTATGTCTGCGTTAGTAGTTAAGTTCAGTGGTACCGATCTCAGTATACTAGCTAGGAAAGTATACGGTGATACTTGTTACGATTGTTTCCGAGGAGTAGTTACTGATCTTAATAATGATATCGTGTGTATTGGTCATACTCGTAATGAAGTATCTGACAGTTATGATGGATTAGTAGTTAAGTTCAGTGGTAGTGATCTTAGTATACTAGCTGAGCAGGTATATAGTGGTACTGATAATGATAATTTTAACGGAGTAGTACTTGACTCTAAAGGTGATATAATGTGCGTCGGATGGATTATTAGTGAAGAATCTAATAGTCCCGATGCATTACTAGTTACGTTCGATGGTAGTGATCTTAGCATACTATCTGATCAAGTGCTAATCGGAGAATTCTTCTATGCAGTAGCTACTAATCATAACGGTGATATAGTATGTGTTGGATCGACTTCTAGTGAAGAATCTAGTAGTGCTAATGCATTAGTAGTGAAGTATGTTAACGTGACTTAGTAAAAAACTACCTACCTACCTAGCTACTTAGCTAAGTAGGTAGGTACTTATATTTTTTACTAATTACTAAGGTTATTATCTATAGGTAGAAGTGTCATAGTAACTACTTTCAGGTATATATTACCTATGTAGTATTATGCATGAATTATAAAAGATCAGTACTCTACATGAGACTGGCATAAATATCATAGGAGATAACTTAGTATGAATAAAGCTAAAAGTATACGTGGAATATATAAGACGATGACATGTATCGTCGAATACAAAGATTGCATCATTGCAATCGATCGAGCTAACCGTGATGAAGTCATGGTGGTAAAGTTTGATCATGATTTGAATATAGTAGCAATCAGATCTATAAACTGTACAGGGAATATATCTAAGGTAAGAGCTGATAATGATCAGATATATGTAGTAGGTTATACCGTTGATCCACGTAATGGTGATGATAGATCACTCATGGTCATCCTGGATAAATCTGATCTCAGTATCACTCATACATGTATGGGTGATCACGGTAGTAGATATCGCGGTATTATACTATCACAAGGTAATGTCATATGTGTCGGTAGTAAGCGTGCTGACATTATCACTAATGTAGATACTGAAGGTATCCTTCAGAAATACTCATGTGAGACTGGTGAATTATTAATCACTAGGACATATTGGCAGAATCGATGTAATATCGATCTGAATGGAATCACTAGTGGTGGTGACTATTTATATGTGATAGGTACAATTATCAATATCAGAGATGTACAGGGTGCGATATTATTGAGATACGATCATAATTTGAACCGGATGGTAGTGAATGTCAATCATTATAGTGATAATATCACACAGTTCGGTAATGTGATATATCAGAATGGTAAACTGAGGTGCTCCTACATACTTGATGGTAAGATATCTTACCAGACATATGATGCAGCTACGTTAGTGTAATAGATTAGATTATACACTCATCTACACATGCGATATGTGTAGATGAGTGATGTCTGGTAAGCTTTATATTTTATACACTCTCAGCATGAGTAATATGCATCTACTACTCTTGAGAGTGAGTTCATCAGTAGCTTACTATTTTAGAGTATGTAATCTCACGATATCTCAGGTATATATTAGTATAGTAGTAAAATACTAAGAGTGGTTCTTAGTATCTAAGTAGTACCTAGTCTTTAAGTTCCTAGGTTATCAAAGAACAACGAGTTAGTGCGTAAACTTACCAGTACAACTACTGGGTTGATAACGCACACAAGTACCTTAGGAGGGTATGAATATGAAAATAGTAAACTTGACTTCCCATCCCATAAATGTTATTAACCCCGACGGAGAGGAATTTATATACCCTCCGTCGGGAATTGAATCACGGGTAGAGGATGAACATACTCCTCTACCCGCAATGCCTCTATCACCACCGATGTGTAAATCGGTAATGGGGGAGGTCACGAACCTACCTCCCATCGTACCGGACACTATGTATATTGTATCCGGTATCGTCAAGACGCAATGTATTGATCGAACAGACCTGGTCCGTCCAGGTCCCCTGATCAGAGATGAAGATGGTATCATCAGAGGGTGTGAATACCTCCTGATGTGAAAACGCCTACCTACCTAGCTAGCTAACTAG
>JAFLJU010000521.1 GCA_022712835.1 Desulfobacteraceae bacterium | reverse complement strand
GGGGTCTGAAATATTTTTCAGTTCCAGGTCTCCTAAAAACTCATACCCGAAAGTTAGTCTGTTTTTTACCTGATCATAGGCAGATCCTGAAATACAGATACCGCCGCCCTGGGCAATTCCTTCAAGCCTTGCGGCAATATTAATGCCGTCTCCATAAATCTGTTGGCCATCTTCGATAATATCTCCCAGATTTACCCCTAGACGAAATACCATTTTTCGATGATCGGCCATCTCCTTATTGTATGCCAGCAGGGCTGTTTGAACCACCACGGCACAGGCCACAGCATCGTTAACGCTGGGAAATTGCGCCAAAAGGTTGTCGCCGGGTGAATCAACCACCCGGCCACGGTGGTCCAAAATTTTTTGGAAAATAAGTTTCTGACAGGCTTTAATGGCGGTTACGGTTTCAATTTCATCGTCCGCCATGAGGCGGCTGTAATCTTTGACATCGGCAGAAAAGATGGCAACAAGTTTTCTTTTTACTTTCCGATCATCCATGGTTGATTCCTTTGAAACCGCTTCGTATTAGTAACCTTTACAGCTCAAATTCCCGGGAGGTAACGGTGTGTTCCATTCTCTGGATTCTGCGGTCGATGTTGTCAAATTTGCGCTTGACCCGCTGGATGGCAGATTCCCTGGAGTTTGTATAGGATTGATAAAATTCCTGCTCCTGATCATTCTCAAGGGGGATGACCGGTTCCATTTTAAGGATCAGGCCGGCAACAATGTAAAATACTCCCACTGGCCAGAACCCGGTGAATAAAAAGAGAAGAAAGACAATCATTCTCAGCCAGAATACGCTGAAATTAAAGTGCTCTGCAAGGCCTCTGCAGACCCCCATGAAGATGCCCCGCCGGGAGCGGTAGACACCGCTGCTGGAGGCGATGACATCCACCTGGTTCCGGAACCGTCCGTATTGGGTGCGGCATCGTTCAAACCCTCTGCGGCCTTTATTTTTATAATGGTGTCTCATTTTTATGCGTCCTTTTCTCTTAATAATTTTTTTTCTGGCGTTCGATTAAAATGGTTTCAAGTGATTCTATCCGCTCTTCCATTTTAGATAGCCCATTGAAAATGTCCTGGATCATTTTGGTTTCATCGGAATGGGTCTGCCTGTCTTTCTTTGAGATGCCGCCGGTTTTGGCCGCCCGGATGATGCCAATAAGAATTAATCCCAGTGTGGCGATCAAGAGGATGGTCCCTCCGATACAGATTCCTACGAATATTGCGCCATGCATGATTGTTTCTCTCCTCTTTGTATGGGTACAGCCTTAAGTTTTAAATCAGGTTAGAATACCGATTTATGCCTTGGTTGTATCATCATTTTTTGAGGATTGGGAAGACTTTAAATCATGGAGCTGTTGCTCGATTTCATCGTCGGCTGCCAGACCTTCAAACTCTTCTTCCAGGGTGGTTTTTCGTCCGAAATTGACCAGGTCTGCCTCGGCTTCCAGGCGTTCAATCTGGGATTCCATTTCGTCAAATTTTTGCATCACCTCGGCAGAGTCCACCCTCCGGATTTCCTGCTGGGCTTTCTTTTTTCGTGTGGCCCGGATATGGCGCTGGACCAGCATGCGCTGTTTATCCCGGGCAGATTTGAGTTTGTTCTCAAGTTCCTGGATATCATCCCGGTACTGCTCCATAATCACCCCTAATTCCATGTGCTCTTCATCCACTGCTGTCACTCTCTGGGTGAATCGTCTTTTTTCCAGAAGGGCCTGGCGGGCCAGATCATCCCTCCCCTTGGTCACTGCCAGTTCCGCTTTTTGAGTCCAGAACAATTGTCTTTCCTTTGTTTCTTCCAGAAGTCTGGTAACTTTTTTCTGGCTGGCAATGGTGTTGGCGCAGGAGGACTTTATTTCGATGAGGGTGTCTTCCATTTCCCGGATCATTAGTTTGATGAGTTTTTCAGGGTCTTCTGCCTTGTCCAGCATGGCATTGATGTTGGATGAAACAATATCGCTAAAGCGTGTAAAAATTCCCATGTGTTTTCTCCTTATGTGGTTGTTAGTGGATTGGTTCAACATGAAAATACTAATAGCAGAAAGTGTGCCAGGTCGTATAAATTGTGAGAATGCCTATTATTCCAATGGGTTGTCTCTATTGACCGAAGAAGTGCTTTGTGGTAGTATCGCCCTAAATATGGTTATGCGGCCATTTTATGGTTATTTAAACCAAGAAATTGTTTCGGGAGGCGGTATGGATTTTTCGAGTCAGGATGGTGGGGAAGGGGGGCATGTTTCCATGTCAGAAGCTCTGGGTCAGTCCGAGGCCTTTATTGATTTCCAGGAGCAGATTTCCCAGGTGGCGCCCATAGATCGGCCGATTTTGATCCTGGGAGAACGGGGAACGGGCAAGGAGCTGGCCGCCGCCCGGGTCCATTTTTTATCCAAACGATGGCAAAAACCCATGGTGACCTTAAATTGTGCCGCCCTGACCCCCACCCTGATCGGGTCAGAATTGTTTGGATATGAAAAAGGGGCTTTTACCGGTGCCACGGTGCGTCAGGTGGGGCGGTTTGAACAGGCGGCTGACGGAACCCTTTTCCTGGATGAAATCGGTACCATCCCCATGGAGGTCCAGGAAAAGATCCTTCGGGTGGTGGAATACGGGGCCTTTGAGCGGGTGGGCTCTTCCAGGCCGGTGCAGGTGGATGTGAGAATTGTGGCTGCCACCAATGTGGATCTGTCCCGGATGGCAGATCTGGGGCGGTTTAAACAGGATCTTTTGGACCGGCTTTCCTTTGAGGTGATTTATGCACCGCCCCTGCGGTATCGAAAAGAGGATATATTGTTGCTGGCCAACCATTTTGCCGGAAGGATGGCCTATGAACTAGGCTGGGAAGAGATCCCCCAACTTACCTCAGGTGCGGTTAAAACCCTTGAGGCCTATCCCTGGCCCGGCAATATCCGTGAATTAAAGAATGTGATTGAGCGGGCTGTGTACAAATCGCCTTCCCACAGGATAGGAATCATTTCTTTTGATCCTTTTCAGTCCCGGTACGGGGAGGGGTTGGGCGCAGGATTCCCGGAACCAGCATTGCTGGAACCAGCCAAGCCGGAATCAGTCAGGCCGGAATCCGCTGCGACGGGGTCGGCCCCTCCCGATCCCGATACCGGGGTTAGGGGTCCCGGGGGGACCGGTGGTGTCGGGCAAAGGGAAATGATGGCAGATCTGTTTGAAAAACCCCTGAAGGAATCCATTCGGGCCTTGGAATACCATCGGCTTTGTGCGGCCCTTTTCGCCTGCCAGTATAACCAGAAGAAAGCCGCCGTCCTGCTGGGGGTCTCCTATGATCAGTTCAGGGGGTTAAAAAAAAAGCATGACTCTAATCTTTAAAAGTGGGTCTTAGAAAAGCGGATCTTTAAAAACGGATTTTTTCCCGGGCGTCGGATGCGGTCAGAAGGTCGGCCCGGGCAATGGAAAAAAAGTTCCATTAAATTTTAAATTCCTGGCGGCTTTTAACGATGGGATAGTTGATTTTTTCCAGGGGCTGTAATTTGCCAAAATCCATTGACGGGTTGTACTTTTTCAGCAACCATACCGGGATATCCAGCTCATTGAGGCAAAGGGACCAGATGGTGTCCCCGTTTTTGACCTCATAGATGCTTACCTCTGCAATGGAAAATGATTCAAAAAAATCTTCTTCCATTTCCTTGTGATATTCGTACCTGAGTTCTTCAAAGCCTTCCTTGGCTTTTGGTGCCAGGGGGATCTTTATCTTTTGGTCAATGGAGATGGTCCTGCCATAGGGGAGCCGGTTTAAGGTACGGATTTTCTGGGTGGGGATTTGGAGCCAGTCTGCATAGTGGCCCAGGGTCTCCTCCGGGGCCACCCGGATGATTCCCACCAGCTGATTTGACAGGGTATGGGTGGTTTGTATTTTCAGGTCATTTATGACAATTGCAGGATTGACCATGGACCCTTCTGGAAACGGTTTTGCCACTGCCTCGGGTTCCTTGGCCAGAGGTGCCGCCACAGGTGGTGACATCACAAGTTGTGGTGCGGGTTTTGTTTCTTGCAAAGGCATTTTATCCCGGGGGGGAGTTGACACCAATGGTTCTATTTTCTTTGGGGGCACTATCGTGGACACAGGTTTTCTCGGTGTCTTGTCAGTTGTCTTGCCAGTTGTCTTGATAGGGGCCAGAGAAGGGGAGACCATGCTTTTTTGTTTAATCGGTTTTTTTTGTTTGACAGGTTTCAATGATTTGATGGGGGGCGTGTTTTGGGCAAGGGTCAGTTTCTTTGTGGAAATCTCTTCCCCGGGCACCGGGATTCTCAGATTCTGGCCGATATAGATGGTGGCCCGGCGGCTGAGTCCGTTGGCCATCATCAGATCACTTAAGGAGACCGAATGGGTTCTGGAAATTTTGCCAGCAGTGTCTCCCTTTTGTACCAGATGAAATTTGCTGGGTTTTTGTTTGGTCTGGTAAAGGCCTGCCGTCACCCGTGAGATATCTTTCTGGGAGACTTGTTTTGGCAGGCGTAGCTCAAATCCCTTGGGAATGTGTTTGCGACCATCGAATACCGGGGGGCGCAGGGAGGGATTAAATTGTTTGATGGTCTGGATATCCAGGGTCAACCCCCGGGCCAGGGACTTTACCGGCAGGTACCCTTTGGTGGTATACCGGGTGAATTGAACGGGTTTATCCAGGGTGATATTGCCGAAATAGTTTTTATAATTCTTGGCCACCTGCCGGGCCGCCAGAAATTCGGAATAAAAATTTCTCGAGGCAAATTTAAAGGAGCGCCCCTTGTAGGTGTTAAATATTTTTTCATAGGAGCCTTTTTGTTTTTGGGCCCGGAGCATGCCGTTCACCCCATGGTTGTACGCGGTGAGGGCCAGGGGCCATTCCCCTAACTTTTTATAGTTTCTTTTCAACAGCTTTGCAGCCGACTGGGTGGATATGTATGGATCCCTTCGCTGGTCCACCACATACCCGATTTTCATGTACATTTTTCCGGTTCCCCGGGTAAACTGCCAGATGCCTGCGGCACCGAATTTTGAATAAGCGGTGAAATCAAAGGAAGATTCCACACAGGGAAGATAGGCAAGGTCCGTGGGGAGACCGTGGGATTTAAAAATCTGTTTGAATTCATCAATTACAGCCCCGGAACGGATCAGTCCCTCTTTAAACATTTGGGTCAGGCCTGTCTGACATCGCACCGATTGGGCTGCTCGTTTAAATTCTTTGGCATTGGTTTTCTTTCCGAATAATTTGGCCACCTGTCGCTCGCTGGGGGTAACCGGTGCTTTTCCCGCTGCAAGGGCCAAGAGGATTGTTTTATATTTTTTCAGAACCGCTTTTTTATTTTTAATATTCTGCTTGTCCGCTGTTCTTGTTCGGGTCGGGTCCAGGCGAATCACTTCGTAAATCCGACCCAGGTGCAGGGCATCATGAATCACTCCCTGGGATCGGGTATACCGGGTAAACATATCGGTCCAGAATGCCACATTGGGTTCAATGGAAGAAAAGACAGGAAAAATTTCAATCCCTGGATTTACAGGCGCTCGGGTTGCAGCATGGGAGGGTGAACCTATCATTGGAACGATGCCGATTGCCGTCATGCCCATGAGGGCTATGGTGAAAATGAGGATGAGCTTATTCAATAATTTCCCTGGTGAACCTGCCATATAGTCTCCTGT
>JAFLJU010000024.1 GCA_022712835.1 Desulfobacteraceae bacterium | reverse complement strand
CAACGGCGTCTCATTCGATTAGTGGTTTGTGGTTTTAGCATCGCCGTAATTATTTCATATTAGTTGTAAAAAGTCTAGTTTTTTATAACCCCTTGTTATTTAAGAAGATTTTGTCCACTTAATTGAAATTCCATTCCTAACAGGGTTAAACACAAAAAAAACCTTTTCATTTATATCTCCAAATCTGTATTAAAGTATTTTAGTCAAGCGATCTTCATCGACCCGTTGTCTTTACATTTCGCTTTACAACGGACTTGGGTTTGCCCGTTCGCACCCATATATGTTGCGATTCTAGTTTGCAAAAACTGCGCCTGTGTTTTGATTATTTGAGTTTATTCTAATGAATCCCTTAAAATCAAGCGGTTTTATTAAAAATAGGCCGTATCCTTTTTGCTTTGGGGAAACATTTTTAAGGAAAATAGGAAAAAAATGTTATAAAATAGCATATTAATGTAATGATTTTCAAAAGACCTCTTCTTTTTTTTCCAGGCAGATCACCTGGATACCCCCATTGATCACCCGCCATTTTAGGTCAAAGTCAAACAAGCGGATGCCATAAATCTTGTCGGGCTCGTCGGTGATTTTGCGGTTATACCCGGGGCGGGGGTCGTTTTCAAGAACCTGGGTGATGATGGTTTTCAGGTCTGGAATTTCCTTTTTCATAGCACATTGGGCAAGGGCCTTGTCTGAAAAATTGATGTGAAACCCCGGGGCGGGAGGGGTGGGGGCAAACCCGCCCCGGGCATGGGGGATGATGTCCGAATAGGGCAGATAGGGTTTGATATCCAACACCGGGGTTTGGTCCAGAATATCCACCCCCGTCAGATGGAGAACCGGTCCAATGCTTGTTATTTCAACGGATTTTAGTTCCACCGCAGACATGCCCACAGAGTTGGGCCTGAAGGGGGATCGGGAGGCAAACACTCCGACTTTTTTGTTGCCTCCCAGGCGGGGAGGGCGGACCATAACGGGCCAGTCCTTGGTGATGGCCTTGTGAAAGACAAAGAGAATCCAGATATGGGAAAAACCGGACAATTCTCTTACGGCCTCTTCCCGGGCAAATTCCGGGAGAAAGATAAGCGTTGCCGGGGCATCTTTTACCAGGTTCATCTGCCGGGGAATTCCGAATTTTTCTTTAAAACAGGTGTTCAGGGTGGCTATTGGCCTAAATGGGTATTCCATAATGTGTCCAGGGTTTTTACTTGTTTTTCAAAATGGTGAATGGTCGCAATGATGGGATCAGTCGCTGACATGTCCACCCCTGCCGTTTTAAGCTCGTCAATGGGGAACATACTTCCCCCAAGTTTTAGGAAGGAAAGAAAGTCCTCCACAGCAGGCAGGCCTTTGGTTTGCAACCTTTTGGCGATGGCTTGGGCCGCAGAGATTCCCGTGGCATACTGATAGACATAAAAAGAAGAATAAAAATGGGGGATGCGCAGGCATTCGAGATTAAGCGCTTCATCGATGACCATGTGATCCCCGAAATAGGTTTTTAGAAGTTTTTGGTAAACACCCGTCAGAGACTCCAGGGTAAGGGCTTTGTTTTGTGTGGCAAGAGAATGGATACCGGTTTCAAATTCGGCAAACATGGTTTGCCTGAAGAAGGTGGCCCGGATATTTTCGATTTCCCGGGTAAGGATATAAGCCTTCATCCTGGGATCATGATCGTATTTTTTAAGCAGGTATTGGGTAAGAAGAGTTTCGTTCAAGGTGGAGGCAACTTCTGCCACAAAAATAGTGTAGTTATGGCTGGCATAGGGCTGATGCTTTTTAGAATAATAGGAGTGCATGGAGTGACCGGCCTCGTGGATCAGGGTAAAGAGGCTGTTGATGGACTTCTCCTCGTAATTCATCAGAATATAGGGAGGGGAATCATAACACCCGGAAGAATAGGCACCGCTTCGTTTGCCTTTGTTCTCATACCGGTCCACCCATCCCCGGGTCAGACCCTGCTCAAGTATCCGGCAGTATTCTTCGCCGAGGGGGGCCAGGGCTTCAACACAGGTGGTGACAGCTTTGTCATAGGGCAGTTTGAAATCCACATCGCTGATGAGGGGAACATAGGTATCATAGACGTGCAGTTCGGTAAGTTTTAAGGCGTTTTTCCTGAAATCCAGGTAAGCCTGGTAGGGGCCAATGTTCTCCTTGACTGTTGAGATCAGGTTGTCATAGACGCCAATTGCCACATTGTCCTTGAAAAGAGCTGCCTGCCTTGCATCGGAAAATTGTTTGACCCGTGCATAAAAGAGATCTTTTTTAACAGAGGCGGACAGGGTTGCGGCAATGGTATGTTTATGGTTGTCATACACCTGGTAGTATTGGTCAAACACCTTTTTCCTGAACTCCCGGTCTTTGTGGCTCAACAGAAGGGTGAAATTTCCATGGCTTAGGGTCTGGGACTCTCCTTCAGGATTCGTCAGGGTGCCGAAATCAAGATCGGCATTGTCCAATTGGCTGAAAATCTGCCGGGGGGCTGAAAGGCTCTCTCCTACCATGGCCAACAATTGTTCCACCTCGGTATTTCTTGTGTGTGGGGTGTTTCGGATGAGTTGTTCAAGGTAAAACCGATATTCTAAAATGGAGGCCTGCCCAAGATATTGATCCATTGTTCCTTTGGGAATCGCCTGGATTTGGGGGGTAATGAAACTTGCCGCATCACAAATTCTGGTGTACAGGTTCACGGCCCGCTGGAACAGATCGTCTGCTGTGGGGTTGGTTTTGTCCTGGTCATTTTTTAGGTGGGCATAGGTGTAAATTTTTTCAAGATCCCTTGACATGCCATGGTCAAAATCAAGACAAGCCTTGAAATTTTCATAGGATACGTGGAGTTGATCTTTGAATGGGGCATACCCCGGCATCCTCTTTTCCAGGTGTTTATAAAGTGTTTCCCAGTCTTGTTCGGATGAAAAAAGCGGAGTCAGATCCCAGCAGTCTTGTTCCGGGATTTCCTGTCTTGTGGGAAGGCGTTTCTCATTCATGGCAACTCCTTTATTTTTTGGCATGTCTGTTTTATTTTCTGTCTTTATCTTGTTTGTTTTCATTAACTAGGGCAGAAACCAAGGCTTTGTCAAGGGCCTATCATATAACTATGATACAACTATGTTAAAAACAGACTAAAAAAAAGATGATTTTAGGGCCTTGTTTGGGGTATGGTGGGGGCAAGATAAACATCAGGGAGGAAAAGAATATGAAAAGTTTCGGGGTGGTGCTGATCATCTGCATTGTTTTGCTGGTGGGGCTCAGGTTTTTTTCAAGAAAATTATTATATTTCCCGGATTCTGTGAGCAAATCACGGCTGGACTACCTGAAAAAGAGTTTTGATGGGGTACGTCAAATTTCCATCCCCATTGAAAAAAACCGATCCCTGCATGGCTGGCTGATTGAAAAGGATATGGAAAACCTGCCCGTGATCTTTTATTTTGGGGGCAATGCCGAAGAGGTATCCTTGAATATAGAGGAGTTTGTCCAAAAAATAGACGCCAATGTGGTGATGGTAAATTATCGGGGGTTTGGGCAAAGCCAGGGATCTCCATCTGAAACTACCATGAAATCAGATGCCTTGGCCATTTATGACCTTATGGGGGAACAATATAATATTCCCCCGGGTCGTGCCGTTGCCTGGGGCAGAAGCATCGGTTCCTCCATGGCCTGTTTTTTGGCCCTGGAGCGGGGTTTTTCCTCTCTTATGCTCACCTGTCCCTTTGATAGCATTGAATCTGTGGCTGCCACTTATTATCCCGGATGGCTGGTGGGGATGATTTTGGAAGATAAACACCGAACCATTGATTTCTCATCCCGCATCAAAGCCTCCACCCTGATTCTGGCGGCCAGTCCCGATGAAGTGATCCCGCAAAAAAACACCCTGGAACTGTATGGGAGTCTGACCTGTCCCAAAGAGTTGTTGTATATTGACGGGGCCGGGCACAATACCATTTCTCAGTTTGATGCCTATTATGGGGCGGTGAATCTGTTTTTGGGCAAGGTGGATCAAAGAGGAGAAATTCAAACAGGAGAAATTGAAGGGGAAAATTAAAAAAAGAGCTGTTTATCAAAAGGGGATGGGGGACAAAAATTGTTTAAGTATGCTGTACTTTTAAAATTTAGGCGTCACACCAAAGGGTTGATAAACAGCTCTTTTAATCGGTTCAATCCGACAAAAAACATCGGCCGGATTTTAAGTTTAGAGCAGGGTTAAAAGATAAAAGAAAACAATGGCATTTACCAGCCAGAAAATGGCTTTGGCCGCCCCCAGGTTCAAACTGTTGCCATCAACATGGAAGGCTATGAACCCGTGACGGATTTGATCTTGGGAATCTTCCGGGGTAAAAAAGTAAATCATTATATGAATTATTTTGTTTAGTATCTCTTTCATTTTGTTACCTC
>JAFLJU010000437.1 GCA_022712835.1 Desulfobacteraceae bacterium | reverse complement strand
TCATAGGGGCGATGGTTGGATTTCAGCCAGCAGGCTTTATAAAGAAGGTTTCGGGCGCATTCGATTTCCATGGCAGAGTCGGCCAACTTGAAGGCAATGGCCTGGAATTTGGAAATAGGCTGACCAAATTGTTGTCTTTCCTTGGCATATTTAAGGCCCAGATCATAGGCCCCCTGGGCACCACCCAACCCCATGGCGCCGATGGACAGGCGTCCTCCGTCCAGGGTGGAGAGCATCTGGTGGAAGCCATCCCCTTTGTTTCCTAAAATATTGTCTTTGGGAACCCTTACATCGTCAAAATAAAGCTCCGCCGTGTTGGAGGCGCGCCACATCATTTTCTTATGCATGGGGATCGCTTTGAACCCGGGCGTTCCGGATTCAACAAGAATACAGGAATATTCGGGTTTCCCATTGTCCCGGGTGCCGGTAATGGCCTGGACCGTAACGCCCATGCTCAAATCACAGGCTGCATTCGTGATAAATATTTTCGATCCGTTGATCACCCATTCGTTCCCGTCTAGAACCGCTGTGGTTTTGCTGCCCCCGGCATCGGAACCGGCCGTGGGCTCGGTGAGACCAAATCCCCACAACCCTTCACCAGAGCTAAGCTTTGGCAGATACTTTTGTTTTTGTGCTTCTGTTCCAAAATAGTAAATCGGGCCAATCCCCAGGGAGTTGGCCGCGGCAATGGTGGCTGCCTGGGAGCCGTCTATCCTGGCCACTTCTTCCACCGCAATGATATAGGAAATATAATCCATTGCCTGGCCTTCATATTTTTCCGAAACAAACATGCCGAAAAGACCGATTTCTCCCATTTTTTTGGTAAGCTTGCTTGAAAATTCTTCCTTTTCATCAAGCTCCCCTGCAATGGGGGCAATCTCTTTCTGGGCAAACTTTCTGACTTCCTTACGGATCATCTCCTGCTCTTTGGTAAGGTCAAAATCCACCCTTTGCCTCCTTCATATTTTTTGGGTTAACTTGTTTGCGTATACCGGTTCAGCTCTTGTGCTCGGGATATCGAAAAAAAACTGATCGAGCGCTCAGTCTATTTTTAAGATACTATAATTAAAGCAATTATTTTGTCAAACAGTTTTTTATTTCAGGAATGGATAAAAAATTGATCCGAGGTAAAAGCCCTGCAAAATAAGCAGATACAACAATAAATTTCTAGAAATTTGGGCAAACTTCAAGGATAGGTTGGCAGAAAGAGGGGGGAGGAAGAGATTATTTAGTGAATGGAATTCGGTTATTTGTTTTTAAATTTTGAGATTTCATCTTGTTCTACTTGCCAGGTATTATTGGTTTTATCCAGGAACCCTTTCAAGAACCCACTCCGAATAAACCCTTTAATTTTAGCAGAAGAGAGGCCGGAAAGTTTGGAAAATGCCTCAACCCCGATGGTGGGTTCTGTTGTTTTTGTGGATAATCGTTTTTCTTTCTTCTTTTTGGCCTGAAATTTTTGGGAACCTAAAATTTTTTCAAGCTCAGACTCAGGAATATGCCATTGCCGGTTGCTGATTTTTTTACCGGAGATATAACCGGTTTTAAGAAACCGTCGTACTTTGATAGGATCCATTCGGGTTTCTCTCGCAAATTGTTCCACAGATGACCAGCCTTGTGGCGGCGGGACTTCTGCCATGGTATCCTTGGCAAGATCTTCGGCAATGGTCCGGATGGAAGCTTCAATATTAAATTCTCCCATCCGGGTGACAAAGGGAACAATTATAACGGGGTTGTTTTTTAGTTCAGCGGGGATTTGAGGCGTGGTGTGGCTGATTTTTGGAACCGCCACGTCAAAGAAAAACCCCTTTTTAGACAGTGTTGCCTTGGCATTACCTGTGATCATATTGGTCAGTTCTCCGGCGAGATCGTATAATTCTTCCCGGGAAGAGGTTGCATGACCATCAAACAGCTTAACCAGAATTTTATTTAAGAAGAGGCTGGAAAAATGAATACCGAAATAGCCATTAATTCCATGGCCGTTGAGTCCGATAAATCCAATGATATCCCCACTTGTTCCCGGTTTGGTTCTGACAAGGGGCTGTCCCGGCTTAGAACCGATACCGGCAAAGGTTTTAAATACATCAATGGATGCATTGATAAATGGATTTATATAGTCAACGTTCATACTGTCCTTTTTGTTCAGAAAAATAAGCTGTAAGTATAGCTCCGGTATGGATCTTTTACAAGATGCCCCGATTCTTTTTTAAAAAGTAATTTAAATCATCATTGGAAAGAGGTATAATATATCCATTCAAGCAAATCCCTCTGGGGGAGCGCAGTTTGTGCCAGGGCAATCTGGTGTCAATTCATAGTATCCGGTCGATCTGTGACCGGAAAGGGGGCATTATGAAGTTTGAAAAAATATTAAATCCGGTTGACGGATCAACACACTCCATGCATTCAACCCAGTCTGCTATTGAGCTGGCCAGACAATTTAAATCCAAAATTGTGCTGTTACACTGTCATAGTCGATTTCCAGTGGTATTGAGTGAGCCCTATTTCCAGCAAGCAATTGATGAAATAATGAAAACATCTGAAGAGCTGATGAAGCCTTTTGAAACGATTCTGGAAGAAAGCGGGGTGGATTATGAGGTCAGAATTCTGGAAGGACTTCCCGGAACCACCATTGCAGAGATTGCAAAACTGGATAACATAGACTTGATCGTCATGGGATCCCGAGGGGTCTCAAATTTTGAAGGGCTGTTCCTGGGCAGTGTAGCCCACCAGGTACTTCACAAATCCCAATGCCCTGTGTTTATTGTTAAATAAGAAATGTCAGCGGTTTTTTTGTTTTTTAGATTACCTCCATGCCATTTTCCATGATTTCCTCGATAAAGGGGGGCACCAGGGAAGGGTCCAGGTGGCTGGCGCTGATTTTTTCCAGAATTTTTAAGGCGTGTTCAGTACTCTGGGCGGCCTGATAGGAGCGGGTGGTGGTGATGGCGTCGAAACAATCGGCCACGGCAAGGATCTTAGCCCCCAAGGGGATTTGTTCTCCGGTAAGACCTTTGGGATAGCCGGTGCCATCCATTTTTTCATGGTGGGCCACGACATAGTCAATGGAGGGACCCAGAAAATCCAATCCCTGTAAAATTTTATGGGCCCGGATCGGATGCTGACGGATCTGGGCAAACATTTCTTCAGAAACCGTTGTTCCGATGTTTTCAAAGACCTGATCAGAGAAACCAATCTTGCCAATATCGTGGAGCAAACCTGCTATGTGTATCTCGTGGGTATTTTTTTGGGACAGACCCAGACGAAGGGCCAATCGTTTGGAATAGGCCGCCACGCGCTCGGCATGCCCCTGGGTATATTTGTCCCGGGTTCCAAGAGCCTTTGCAATGGAGCCAACGGTCTTGAGCGTGTTCTGCTTGATGACGTCATTGAGCATTAGTTGCTGTTCCACCATGAGTTGGAGGGTGTATTCTCTGGCTTCAACCTTGACCATCATCATGCCCACGGCTTCGGCAACTCGTTGGATGCTCTCGCTGTAGTCTTCGGTGGTAAAGGCCATGATGTCGTTGGAATAGTCGCCCTGGGAAATGTTTTCCAATATTTTGATCAGTTGATCCACTTCGTCGGTCATGTTTTTCTCCAAATATAGGCATTGTGAATTTAGTTTGGATTCGATGGATTCAGGCTTTACTTTTTTGATACAAGGCAGATCCTCTTTCTTGCACAGTTCATAAATTCAGTAAGGGTAGGAGAAAGCCATTTGTTTTTGTGCCAAATCATGGACACAGAGGTTTCTAAAATTTCATCTTTTAGGGGCAGTATCACAAGTTTACTTTTTTCAATCTCATTTTGGACGGATAGTTTTGGAATAATGGTTATTCCAAGTCCTTTTATCACACATTGCTTAACTGCTTCGACACTGTTAAATTCCATTTTTGCACCGGTTTTGATATTGGCCTCTGATAACATTTTTTCAAAGACCATTTTATATCCGCAGTCGTGTTTTGGAAGAATAATTGTTTCACCCGCCATATCCTTGATGGAAACCTCCTCCTTCATTGTAAGACGATGATCTGGACCTGCGATTAGAACCAGAGGTTCGATTCTTAAGGATTCTGTTTGGAATCCATTCCCATCTGTATAATCGGTAAATAAAAATGCCAGATCGATAATACCGGATCTCAACTCATCCTTAAGTGAGGCCAAAGAACAGGTTTCCACATTAAAACTAACCCGGGGATATTTTGCGCTAAATTGTGCAAGAATGTCAGGTATTAAATAGGCCCCGATTGACTGGGACGCTCTCAGGGAAACAAGGCCGAAGGGTTCACAGCTTTGCCTAAGATCCGAGAGGGTCTCTTTTTCAAGGTTGATAATTTTTTGGGCATACCGAACCAATTTATGGCCCGCATCGGTTAAGATGATTTTTTTCCCAAGCCGGTCAAATAGAAGCAGATCCAGTTCTTCTTCGAGAAGTTTTATCTGGGCGGAAACAGTTGACTGGGAACAATTAAGTGCCTTTGCCGCTTGGTTGAAATGTAGGCATTGGGCCACTTTTGAGAATGTTTTTAAATGTTTTATTTCCATGGGACACCCATTTGCCACTTGTTTACTAATCGGTTAATCCGATTAACCTAATTGAAAATTATCGTTGGACACTGATTTTTAGATTAACTATTTTGTACTTCGAAGTTGCAATCACGTCAATCCTAAAAAGATTATTTAAATAAAGGAGATATGAAAAATGTGTCTGTTAAAAACGATTAAGCCAGGAGAGGCAACCGGAGAGGTTGAAATTGCCTATCAACAGATGATAAAACGTACCGGTATGGTTCCCAAACCTGTTGAACTGGCAAGTGTTAGTCCCTTTTTTTTTGAAACCCTTATGAAAACCATTGCCTATTTTGCCAATCATCCAACTCTTGATTTTCTTCTATTGGTTCATATCAGAATGCTCAGTTCAAAAAAATGCTCAAATGATATTTGTATGAATTTTAACAAAGAAATTCTTATGAAAATGGGATTAACCGACTCCCAAACTAATAAAATTATACTAACCCAGGAATCAGAGGAACTTCCACCCAAAGAAAAGGCTATGCTATCCTTTGTTTTAAAAGCCGTGGGTGACCCGGAATCTGTTGATGAAACCCAGATGAATACCCTCCATGAATTTGGCTGGGAAGATCAAGATATTTATGATGCCGTAACAACAGGGGTGAATATGTTTGCCTTAAATAAAATGATGAAGATTTTTAAGATATAATAGAATGGCAGTCCTCTTTGTTCATCACCGGCACTCGCACAAAAAGTCCACGATATGATCGGTGCATGTTTTATAAGTTTATCAATGAGCCTCTTGCAGAACCATTCTTTCTGCAAGGAGCTATACAACAAATTGTATGAACATAATTTTTAATTCACAATATACAGAGCCTCTTGCAGAAATTACGAGAATTCACTGTGAATAATTTATAAAGGGTCCATCTTCATACCATTTTGATTTTTTTAGCCAAATAAATGGGAATTCACGGGTTTTAAGACATGGCTATCCCTCAGCACTCATTCCAGCCAGCCTTATTATTAAATCGTTTTGGTAAATTCCAAGCCTAAGTGACAAACCGTATAAGCTGATCCGCGGTTAATACTATTATGCCAAACATAAGATGAGTCATGACTTTTGCAT
>JAFLJU010000641.1 GCA_022712835.1 Desulfobacteraceae bacterium | reverse complement strand
CAGTTTTAAGATCTGTCAGAATCCCCATTGCTTGTTGTTCGTTGATCACCTTGGCTTTTTTGTCATCGATTTTTACCAAGGCCGCATTAAAGGGGGGAGGATCCTGGGCCAAAAGATCGGCTGTTATCGTCCAATATTCTTCGGGTTCAAATTTTCTGATTTCTCTTTCACGATCACAAATAATCTTTACAGTGACCGATTGAACTCGCCCGGCACTCAATCCGCGTTGAATTTTTTGCCACAAGAGCGGAGAAATTTGATATCCCACCAACCGGTCCAGTTTTCTTCTGGCCTGCTGGGCATCATATTTATCTGCATCAGGGGTCAACTTGTTTCCAAGGGCTTCTGTTATTCCCTTTTGGGTCAGCTCATGGATCAGGATCCGGTGAAAGACCCGGCCTTTTTTTTTGAGAATATCCATGATATGAAATGCAATGGCTTCTCCCTCACGATCAGGATCAGGTGCAAGATATACTTCGTCAGCTCCCTTGGCAATTTTTTTAAGGTTTGCAATTACCTTGGCTTTATTGGGTATATTGACATATTCTGCTTTGAAATTATCCTCAACATCAATGCCAAGGTTTTTTACGGGAAGATCTCGGATATGGCCAGCACTCGCAGCTACATTATAGTCTTTACCGATATATTTTGTAAGGGTTTTAATTTTGGTTGGGGACTCAACAATAATGAGCGGTTTTGCCAATTTTATTCCTCCGAAAGTGAAAAATAATTACCAGGATGACGCTGTACCAAACCTTTGAGCTCAAGATCAGCTAAGTTGGCAATGACAATACCACTGTCCATCCGGGCTGATTCGATAATCAAATCAATATGTTTGGGATATGGATCGAGATGTTTATATACCAATCCCAGTTCTTTGTCCATCAAAGGACACGATTTTTTTGTTTTTTTAAGGGACATGCCATTGTCCTGGGCCTTAACATGAACAAACTGATGAAGTTCCTCAAGAATATCCATCTCATTTTCAACTAATTTTGCCCCCTGTTTCAACAAAGAATGGGTGCCACAACTTTTCTTTGACACGATACTGCCGGGTACGGCAAAGACTTCCCGATTATATTCTCCTGCAAGCCGGGCAGTGATAAGAGAACCACTTCTCTTCTCGGCTTCAACCACGAGGGTGCCAGTTGAAATACCGGCAATGATTCGATTTCGGATGGGGAAATTATGGGGAAATGGAATAGAATTAATTTTAAATTCAGACAGGATGGTGCCGGTTTTACAAATTTCATCAAAAAGAGAGATATTTTCTTTTGGATAGATATTTCTGAGACCGGAACCCAGGACGGCTATTGTTTTACCCCCCGCGTGAAGAGCACCTTTGTGTGCGGCCGTATCAATTCCACGGGCCAGCCCGCTGACCACCTGAAATCCATTAGATGCCATGGAAAAAGACAGATGCCTAGCCGAGTTTAATCCGTAGGTCGTGGCCTTTCTTGACCCGACAATGGAAATGCTAGGAGCTGTTGCATCAAGGGTTCCCAGGTAGGTCAGATAGGGTGGGGGGTCGTTTATTTCTTTAAGGAGAGCCGGGTACAAAGGATCTGTCATTGTCACAATTTTAATTTTATGGAAATAAATTTGATCCAGTTCTGACTGGGCCAGGCAGTGGTAGTTTTTATACCCCCGGATCTCCTTGACTACCCGGTTTGAAATACCGGTAACACTCAATAATTGACTTGTGGGTGCGGTTAGTACATTCGCAGGAGTTAAAAACCTGTGGATCAGCTGTTTATAAAGTCGGTTCCCAAGATAGGGAATCTCCTTTAATATAAACCATGCCAGATATTTGTCTGAAAACTCATCCATTTCGGCGTAAAATTATTCAAATTCTTTTAATTTTTCCTGGGCCTTTTCGGCAGCGGGTGAAAAAGGGTATTTTGTTATTACCGATTTCAAATAATGATGGGCCCGGTTTACATCATCCAGAGAAATATAAGCATATCCTGTTTTTAACAGGGCATCCGGTACTTTTTCAGCTTTTGGATAGGCTTTGACCAGCTCCTTGAAAACCCCAATTGCTTTTTTATACTGGCCGGAAGAATAGTGACACTCTCCCAGCCAGTACATTGCGTTATCTGAAAGACTGTGGTTTGGATGCTGGACAATAAAGGTTTCAAACAATTGTGCCGCATTAACCAGATCCCCTTCAAGCAGCAGACCTCTTGCTTTTTTGTATAATTGTGATGGTTCAGTATAAGCGATCTGATAAATAACCGGCTTCTGGGTTGACAGCTGTTCTTCAAGGCCGGATATTTTCTTTTCCAATGATGAAACTTGTGCTTCAAGGGCTGAAATATTACGGGTTTTAATATCCAGTTTCTGTTTCAGCCCTGTAGGATTATCGATTTTTTCCTGTGTATCTGCCCCAGGAATTGCCTCATTATCCGATTGAATAGTCCTCTCTTGTTCCGGGGCATCATCCCCCTTTTTAAAGAAATTAAGGGTGCTACAGGAGAACAAGGTGAACATACACAAACAAACGAGACTTTTAAAGATAATATTTTTCACGGGAATCATCATGTTTGATTTTTTTTACCTTTTGTTGTGGGCAGCAAGTACAACCGGACTTGCAACAAAAATGGAAGAATAGGTACCGATCAGTACACCGATAATCATCGCAAAAGCAAAATTATGAATGATCTCTCCTCCTAGAAAAAAGAGGGCCAAAAGAACAATAAGGGTGGTCATGGAGGTCAAAATTGTCCGTGACAACGTCTCATTGATACTTTTGTTAAATAATCGGGGCAACTCCTCATTGGATTCAGCCCCTTTAATATTTTCTCTGATTCTATCAAATACAATAATCGTGTCATTCAATGAATACCCGATAATGGTCAATAAAGCAGCAATGATCGGCAGGGAAAAATCCAGATTTAGGAGAGAAAAAATTCCCACCGTTATAAAAACATCATGGATCAGGGCCACAATAGCCCCCATGGCATACTTAAGCTTGAGACTCCAGAATATGGCCAGGGATACCACCAATGCAGCGGCAATTAAAAAGGGCATGCTCACATTAAAGACAGACAAAAAATAAACAGCTGCCATCAATGCGCCAGCTGTGACACCCGAAAGCATCCACTTAAGTTCAAACCGTCCGGAAATATAAATGGTAATAAAAAGCAAGGAGTAAAAAATAGCTAAGAGCGCCTTGTTTTTCAGATCTTTGCCCACCTGGGGACCCACCATTTCCACCCTGCGAATCTCCGGCACAACACCGGTGGATTTTTCAATTCCCCGGGAGATAACCCCTGAAAGGTTCTTGTCCATTGTATCTGAATTGGATGTTCTAATGAGATATTCATGGTCCGTTGCCTGACCGAAGTTTTGAACAGACGTATCTTTAAGTCCAAGATCTGTCAGGCCGTTCCGAACATCGGTGATGGATACGTTTTGTGAAAATTTAACCTGGACAAGGGTACCCCCGATAAAATCGATTCCATAATTGGGTCCCTTGTGAACAATAAGAGAGCCAATACTGACAATGATGAGTATCAAGGAGAGGGCAAAACCGATCTTTTGTTTCCCCAGAAAGTCTATGTTTATATCAGACTTGATAAGCTGCATTATGTTTAAATTCCTTTATATACTGAGTGTTGATGTCTTTTTGTTTTGCAGTAACAAATCAAAAATGCTTTTTGAAAGCACCAGAGCCGTGAAAAGACTGGCTAGAATACCAAGGCCAAGTGTAACGGCAAAGCCCTTGATAGGACCGGTACCAAACTGAAACAGGACAATGGCGGCAATCAATGTGGTCACATTGGCATCCAGAATGGTCAGCGAGGCTCTTTCAAATCCGGCATGTACGGCGGCAAGGGCAGTTTTTCCGGATCTAAGTTCCTCTCGGATCCTTTCATAAATAATTACATTTGCATCAACGGCCATGCCAATGGTGAGAATAATACCGGCGATTCCGGGTAGGGTGAGAGTGGCACCAAAGGCTGCAAGTCCACCGCCGATGAGAACAATATTCACTACCAGGGCAAAATCGGCGATAAGGCCTGCCCTTTTATAGTAAATCATCATGAACAAAAGGATCAGGGCACCGCCTACCACCATGGACATGAGCCCCATTCGAACTGAATCAGCCCCCAGGGTGGGTCCTACGGTACGCTCTTCGATGATTCTAACGGGAGCCGGAAGGGAACCTGCCCTCAACGCAATGGCCAAATCCTTGGCTTCTTCGGTGGAGAAGCGGCCTGTAATTACAGCCTTTCCCCCTGCAATTCGACCCTGGATCACCGGGGCTGAATAAACGGTGTTGTCCAGAACAATAGCCAATCGTTTTTGGATATTTTCTGCGGTTATTCTGTCAAATATTCTGGCCCCTTTCCGGTTAAATTCTATACCGACCTGGGGTTGCTGGAATTGATCAAATTCAATTCTGGCATCAGTCAAAAGACTGCCGTCCAACAGAACCTGTTTTTTGATCAGAAATGGAACTTTTGTAATATTGCCTGTGGAAGGGTCCTGTTTGTTTTGATAGAGCACTTGAGTCCCAACGGGAGGCGTTCCGTTAAGAGCGCTGGTCATATTGCCATCTTCATAAACTAGCTGAAAGGTCAATTGGGCGGTTTTTCCAATCAGGTCTTTGGCCCTGTCCGGATCACTGATGCCGGGTAGCTGCAGAAGAATCCGATTGTCACCCTGGAGCCGGATATCCGGTTCAGAGACACCAAACTCGTCAATTCTGTTTCGAATGGTTTCCAGGGCCTGCTCAGTGGCCATTTTTTTAATCATATCCATGTCGGCATCAGACAAGCTTAAGGTAAAGTTAACACCATCCTTTCCTGTGACAGGACTTGGAACCAGCAGGTTTGTAAATTCATCGGAAAGAATCTTTTCAAACCCTTTTTTGTTTTCATCTCCATTCAGTTTAGCAAGAATGGTATTGTTTTTGAGTCGTGAAATACCCAGGTGTTTAATCCCTTCATTTCGAAGTTCTTTTTTCAACTCATGAACCGTTCTTTCCAATTCTGCTTCCACCGCCTTTTCATTTTGTACTTCCAGCACCAGATGCATCCCACCCTGGAGGTCAAGCCCCATGGCAATTTTTTTGTGGGGCCAGGTGTTGAAAAAGGTCGGGATAAGACAAACAATTGCCGTTAGGATAATCCCTAGGATAAATATGCGTTTAAAGGTAAATAGCTTCAATCTGATCACTCCTAAGGAATTTTATTTAGTCTTTTTTTCCAGTTTCTGGGCAGAATCATTGTCCGTAATCTGGGCAGCAACATTTCCACGGGAAATTTTTATTTTTACTTTTTCTGCAATTTCAAGGCCGATGGTGGTGTCGTCAATGGAAACAATGGTGCCGTAGATGCCACCGGAAGTAACGATCCTTGTTCCTTTGCCAAGATTGGCGATCATCGCTTTATGTTCTTTCGCTTTTTTCTGCTGGGGTCTTATCAATAGAAAATAAAAGATTGCAAACAAAATAATAATTGGTAAAAAACCGGCAATACCGCCTGCCTGTCCACCTGCTCCACCCGTTGCGCCCATTGCATATGCTGTACTAATCAAAATTACTCCTCCTTCACGTTAATAATATAATTTAAAATTAAATATAGTTTAAGGTTTTTTTGTCGGAATCCAGATGTTTTTTCCATCAAACTGGATTCTGTCAACATTGTCATAGTTTATTTCTTCAAGCAGGCTTAACACAGCATCCATGTTATAGACCACTATTTTACTCAAAGGTTCAATCAGGTTGATATCCTTGACGACCTGTTTTTCAATCAGGTTATAGATAATCACCATGGTTTCTGAAAATTTTAAAACTTTCCCCACTCCAGAACTGAATCCGAGATTTTTAGGTTCATCCGCTTTGGGTTCAATCGAAATGTTTTTATGGGCATAATATTCTTTCAAAATACCAAAATGGATATTCCAGATATTGTCCCCAGGCCGTACCACATGGATGCCATATTCTCTTATTTTAACAGGTACCGTGCCTCCGGAAGGAGCAATTTCCTCCTGGTAAACCGTTCCTGATTTTGTATACGCTTTTTCAAGAATTTCCCGCATGGAGACCTTTGAATCACCAACGATGAAGGATTCATCGGATTTGATGATCATATCAAGGCTTTTTTGAATACCAAGATTTTCTTTTCTGGTATCCATCAACTTTCCAAGGGGGGTGTCCTTTTTCATATCTTTATAATCAATGGTCGGTTTGACAATGATATCCCCTTTGACAACAATCTTGTTTTTTGTATCTGCAAGATTGATAGCTTTCGTATTCAAAATCGTTTTTGATTCCGACGATGCTGCCACCTTGGTTTTTTTTAAAAAATTATTGATAGATTGGTTGTTGGGGGTCACATAAAGCCATACGCCAATAATGCCAAGAATCACAATTGCGGATATGACAATTGTCTTGCGTTTATCTTGTCCACTTTTTAGGCGCATTTTCTCTCCTTCTCCCCATTTAGTTGAAATTGATTCAGATACACAAAAGAACGGCTTATGTCAAGGAAGTGCAAAATAGACCTTATATTATCCCGCTGATTTTGCTCTGCCCGGAAACCATTTCAGAGTCAATTTCAATGGCGATCGTAACCTTTCGTTTAGATTCTATGTCCAGTAGTTCTTCACGTTTTTTATTTAGAATATAATAGGCAACCTCCCTGGGGAGGATGCAGTTTACCTGACTGATTTCAGTTTTAAGGGTTTTAAGATTTAATTGTCTTAAAAATGCCATGCTTTGGGTTTCCACAGAAGGGGTCATTCCTCTTCCGTTGCAGTGGATACAAGGCTCATAGCTGCCATAGGTTATGGAATGCCGTATCCGTTGCCGGGACATTTCAAGCAGACCAAAGGTAGTGATACCCCCCACCTTGGTTTTGGCTTTATCGGCTTTTAAATACTTTTTTAGATTTTTAGTGATATCAGCTTTGTGCTTTCGTTCTTTCATATCAATGAAATCCACCACAATCAACCCGCCCATATCCCTTAGACGTAATTGTCTTGTAACTTCCTCGGCGGCTTCCAGATTGGTATGGTAGGCGGTTTCCTCAATATTCTTCTTTTTGGTGGATTTACCTGAGTTTACATCAATGGTGACCATGGCCTCTGTCTGTTCGATGACAAGGCATCCTCCGGACTTTAAAGGGACTTCTCTCTTGTATATGGAGGAGATTTGTTCTTCCAGTTGATACTTGCTGAAGATCGGTTTTTCGCCTTTATACATTTTAACAATATTCATTTGTTTGGGAGCTATCATGCCGATAAAATCCTGAACTTCCTTGAAGGTCTCGGGACTGTCGATCAGGATCTCGGTAATATCAGTTGTGAAATAATCTCTTAGAGATCTGACAGCCAGGGTCTGTTCTCTGTAAAGAAGGGAGGGTGCCTCATCTTTCATGGCCCGCTTATCGATTTCTTTCCAGACCCGCATCAAATATTTTAAATCAGCGGTCAGCATGGTTTTGGTGGCATTTTTTCCGGCTGTCCGGACAATCATACCAAATCCTTCGGGGATTTTCATGTTTTTCAGGATGGTAACCAGGCGTTTTCTCTCAGATTCCTCGTCGATCTTTCTGGATACTCCTTTGGTGGTATTGCCGGGCATTAGCACGCCAAAACGGCCGGGAAGGGAGATAAAGGTTGTTAACATGGCCCCTTTTTGATTGATTGGGTTTTTGGTCACCTGGACAATCATCTCCTGGCCTTTTTTGATCAGATTAAACAAGGCTTTCTCATTTGATTCAACTTCCTGGAAATAATCGCTATGGATTTCATTTTTTTGAAGGAATCCATTTTTTTCAGCGCCGTAGTCAACAAAAACTGCCTGGAGACTCGGTTCAACCCGGGTGACAATTCCTTTATAGATGTTGCCCTGGGTCACCTGTCTTGCTGCGGTCTCAATGTGAAATTGATCCAGTTTGTTGTCAACGATAGTCGCAATTCTGCTTTCATCGGGGTCAAGTGCGTTGATTAGAATTTTTCTGTTCATAAATTTACTCTTTTTTTCTTAAGTTTGGTTGATACATAGACCGTTTCAAGCATAGAAATTATAGGGATATCTAATATTTTGAAACAGGCAAGTCAAATTTTTATTTTCCAATGCCATTGAAATACGTCAGTTCTGCGGACATTGTCTTTTGTTTTAGGATATCAAAATAGGTGAGAATCCGTTCCACATATTGAACCGGTTCCCAACCCCTTGCATATCCGTGTTTGGTAATCTTAAAATATTTGGGGTTAGACAGCAGTGGCAAGGTGGTTTTAAGCGTTTGCCAGATCGTTAGGTCTAACCCTTTTTCTTTTGCAATTTTCAGGGCATCCCGTACATGGCCGTACCCAATATTATAACTTGCCAGGGCAAAAAGCATTCGTTGATAATCATCCTCGATATGACTGAATTTATCGTACATTTTGTCCAGGTATTTTATACCGGCCCGGATGCTTTGTACAGGGTCCAGTCGATTGCTTATCCCCATCTCCTGTGCCGTTTTATGGGTCACCTGCATCAGTCCCCTGACATTGGTAAAGCTCTTGGCATTGGGATTAAAATGGGACTCCTGGTAAACAACCGCCGCTACCAGTCGCCAGTCAAATCCATATTTAGCACATTCATCAATGATAACTTTTTTATATTTGGGTAACTGGGTTTTAATGCGCTTATGAAATTTTTTTAATTCGTAGGAGTCAAATTTCTGGGTGTTTTCATAATATTTGTCGATAATGTTTTTTAAAATTCCGGTTTCATTTGCATAGAGTAAAAACCGGTTAATTTCAACTAGCATCTCGGTGTCATCTTTGCGAACAGCCCAGGCCAGTGATTCTTTTTCCTGGACGGGAATACCAATCCGAATATCCGGATAATATCGTTGACTGAGCATCGCTATGTTGGAATCTGCAATGGTGAATCGGATTTTACGTTTATGGACCATGGCAATCAGCTCTTCAGTCGGAATATTGTCATGGAGGATGTAGTTAACATTAATGCCGGAGGATTTTATTTTTTTCAAACGCGAATGGTAGGAGGTGCCTCTTCTAACGTGAAAAGTTTTGCCCTCCATCTCATTCATGTTTTTGGGTTCGAATACCAGGTTATGGTGAATAATGCGTTGTTGAATGGTCATATAAGGAATTGAAAATGAGGCGTCTTCAAGCCGTTCTTTGGTAATGGAAATCCCTGCCGCTATAAAATCTCCCTTGCCCTGGTCGAGATAAGCAAACATATTGTTCCACCCCGGGACCACAATATCCAGGTCAACATTTAGATATTTTGCAAATTCCTGGGCCAGATCAAATTCAAAGCCAGTGGGTTTGTTTTCATAGTAGTAATAGCTATTGATGGCACGTGCCGTAATCAGGCGCAACTTCCCGCTTTCGCGTATCCGTTCAACCGTACCCGTAGTGTTTCCTAAATTTTGATTATGTATTAAAATAGAAACATAGACAAAGGTCAGACATAAAAATATCAGCAGCAGTAGAATACAATTTTTTTTAAAAATTTGTCTCATAAAATGGTTTTGTCTACTGATTCAACAGGTGATCCACCGGGTGATTTCACGGGAATTACTTCTATTCTGTCAACGGTTTGATATCCACGGGGAAGCTTTTTGCCTCTGTATCCTCGCATTCCTGCATAATCTGTTTGATTCCCGGGGTTTAATCTGAGGAAATGTTTGCCTGAATGTATAACAAGATTTGAATTTAATGGCAATATTTTTAACAGTTTGAGCTTTTCCGGATCATCTGAATTGATTTGCGTTTTGGGGATGGTAATGATTTTATTGCCCTGCCCTTTTTGAAGTCTGGGCAATAAATTTATCGGAAAAATCAACATTCGGCCGTGGCTGGTAATGGCAACAATACGGTCGGTTTCAAGGTCATAAACCTGCTCGGGTGAGAGGAGATTAAATCCCGGTTTTATGGAGATGACCGCCTTGCCATTTTTATAAGTGGTTAAGAAATCGGAAAATTTGATGATAAATCCACAGCCATTATCCGACCCCACCAGAAAAAGATCCTCATCCTCCTGGGAAAGCATATATTTGATGGCCGTATCCGGTTGCAAAGACAAATGTCCGGTTAAGGGTTCTCCTTGGCTTCTAGCCGATGGCAGTGCATGGGAAAAAAGCATATAACTTCTGCCGCCATTGTCCAGGAAGACAACGGGTTTATCGCTTTTTGTCCTAAGAAAGCTCATCAGATCATCCCCGGATTTGAACTTGACCTTGGCAGGATCGATATCGTGTCCCTTGGCCGAACGGACCCATCCGTTTTGGGAGAGGATAACGGTAACCGGTTCGATGTCCAGAATATCGGTTGCGGAAAATGCTTCTGCCTCCTGCCTTTCCTTGATGGGGGACCTTCGCTTATCCCCATATTTTTTGGCATCCGATTGAATCTCTTCAATCATGTACGCTTTGAAGGCTTTTTTGCTGTTCAGCAATCGCTCAAGTGTGGTTCTTTGTTCTTCCAGTTCTTTGATCTCGGAAAGAATTTTGATTTCTTCAAGCTTTGCCAATTGTCGCAGGCGAATTTCAAGGATGGCCATTGCCTGGATTTCAGATAAATTAAATTTTTTGATCAACTCTGGTTTCGGTTTATCTGAATTTCGGATAATCCGGATAACTTCATCAATGTTCAGATAGGCAATCTGAAAACCCTCAAGGAGATGGAGGCGTGCCAGGATTTTCTCAAGTCGAAATCGAAGCTTTCTTTCAACGGTATCCGCCCTGAACTTAAGCCATTCCCTAAGGAGGGTGAGAAGATTTTTCACCTCTGGACGCCCATTGATTCCGATCATATTCATATTGACAGAATAGGAACGTTCAAGATCTGTGGAGGCAAACAAATGGTCCACAAGGGCCTGGGTATCAATTTTATTGGATCGGGGGATCACCACAAGCCGGGTGGGTTCTTCATGGTCTGACTCATCCCGGATATCACTGACCATGGGCAGTTTTTTAGCTTCCATCTGGGCGGCAATTTGTTCGTAAATTTTTTCCGTTGATGCGTGGAAGGGCAGGGAGCAAAAAACAATTTCGCCGTCTTCTATTTGGTAAGTTGCACGCATCTTTATCCTGCCGTTACCGGTTTCATAGGTCGCTTGGATTTCAGAAATCGGGGTAATGATCTCGGCATCGGTGGGAAAATCAGGCCCTTTGATAAATTTGCAAAGAGAAGACAGGTTTGCATCCTCATTTTCGATGAGATGAACCAATGCCTTTGCCACTTCCCGTAAATTATGGGGGAGCATGCTGGTGGCCATTCCCACGGCAATACCTGTGGTCCCGTTGAGCAGCAGATTGGGCAGACGGGCAGGCAATAAAGTGGGCTCTTTTAAGGTGCCATCAAAATTGGGGAGCCAGTCCACGGTTCCCAGGTCCAGCTCATCCAGGAAAATATCGGCATATTTAGACAGTTTGGATTCTGTGTACCGCATGGCAGCAAAGGATTTGGGATCATTGGGATCTCCCCAGTTGCCTTGTCCGTGCACCAAGGGGTATCTCAGTGAAAAGGGCTGGGCCATTAACACCATGGCCTCGTAACAGGCAGAGTCACCATGGGGATGAAATTTACCTAGAACATCCCCAACCGTTCTGGCTGATTTTTTAAATTTTGCAGTTGAAGACAGACCCAGCTGGCTCATGGAATAAACGATTCTTCGCTGAACCGGTTTTAGTCCGTCCCCGATGTGGGGAAGCGCTCGGTCCAGTATGACATACATGGAATAGTTTAAATAGGCTTTCCGGGTAAATTCCTGGAAAGGAATTTTTTCATAATCTTCTACGACGGAAGGAAGGGTGTCTTTCATAGTGCGATCTCTTTGATATTGCCTTCGGTTTCAATCCACTTTTTTCTGTCCTTGGCCCTTTTCTTACCCAGGAGCATGTCCATGACTTCATAGACCTCTTCTTCGGATGCCGTTGATCCGTCATTGATGGACAATTGAACCAGTCGTCTGGAGTCCGGAGCAATGGTGGTTTCCTTGAGTTGGGCCGGATTCATTTCCCCCAATCCCTTGAACCGCTGGATATTGATTTTCCCATGTTTTTTCCGGCGTTCTACCTTATTTATAATCGAGTTTCGTTCTGAATCGTCCAGAGCATAAAATACTTCTTTGCCAACGTCAATCCGGTAAAGAGGGGGCATGGCAATGTATACATGGCCTTGCCGTACGATTTGGGGGAAGTGTCTTAAAAACAAGGCACAGATAAGGGTGGCAATGTGGAGACCATCTGAATCTGCATCGGCAAGGATGCAGATTTTGTTGTACCTGAGCTTGGAAATATCCATCTCTCCTGGCGTCACCCCAATAACCTGGATGATATCCCGGATTTCTCTGGATTCCAGGATGGCAGTGGAACCAATATCCCAGGTATTGAGAATTTTTCCCCGCAGGGGCATAATGGCCTGAAACCTTCTGTCCCTTGCCTGTTTGGCTGAGCCACCTGCCGAATCACCTTCCACAAAAAACAGTTCTCTTCTTTCCTTTTCATCAGAGCTGCAATCGGAAAGCTTAGCAGGAAGGGTGCCCCCGTTGGATGTCCGTTTTTTGGTGACTTTTTTTGATTTTTTAACCCGGTCCTTTGCATGCTCAATGGCCATTTGTGCCAGGACTTCTCCATGGGAAACATTCTGATTCAGCCAGAGGCTGAAGGCGTCTCTGACCTGAAGGTTAACAAGGGCTGCGCAATGGCGGGAAGAAAGTCGCTCTTTTGTCTGGCTGGAAAATTGGGCTTCAGACAATTTTACGGACAGCACATACCCCACATTGAGCCAGATATCTTCCGGGGCCAGAAATAATCCCTTGGGCAACAGATTTCTGAATTTACAAAATTCCCTGACAGATTCCAGCAGTCCAGATCTGAATCCGTTGACATGGGTACCGCCTAAGCTTGTGGGGATCAGGTTGACATAGCTTTCCTCAATGGTATTTCCAGATTCTTTACCCCAATTGATGGCCCAAATCGCTTCAAAATCTTCCGTGGCGGTTTGTCCGGTAAACGGGGCTGGCAGGATACATTTTTTATCCTTTAAATGTTCGGCAAGGTATTCATCCAATCCATGGTCATAGTGCCATGTCTCAGTCTCGTTACTTGCTTCGTCAAGAAGAGTTGTTTTTAATCCCTTGCACAAAACCGCCTTTGATTTAAGTGCGGTTTGAAGGGCTATCTTTGAAAATGTGGGAATATCAAAATATGACCCATTGGGATAAAATTTCAAAGAGGTGCCTGTATTCTTTTTACCAACGGTTCCGGTGGTTTCAAGATCCCTGGTTTTTATCCCATCTTCAAACTGGATCTCAAATGTCTGCCCATCTCGTCTAATGGTGATCTCTAAATGGGCGGACAACGCATTTACAACGGAAACCCCAACCCCGTGAAGTCCTCCTGAAAAGGCATAGTCCTTGCTGGAAAATTTGGCACCCGCATGGAGTTTTGTCATGATAAGTTCAATGCCGGAAATGCCTTCCTCGGGATGAATATCCACGGGCATGCCCCGGCCATTATCCGTTACAATGATGGCGTTGTCTTTTGTGAGTACCACATCAATGGTGTCCGCAAAGCCTGCAATGGCCTCATCCACACTATTGTCAATCACCTCAAATGCCAGATGGTTGGGGCTTGTGGTGTCCGTATACATGCCGGGACGTCGCTTAACCGGGTCCAATCCCTTGAGTACCTCAATGGAATCGGCCCTGTAAGAGCTGGTATTGTTTTCTTTATCGCTGTTCGGATCAAATAAGGTCATAAATTATTCTATTGCGCAATATGGGTTAAATCTTTATATTTGGTTTTAAACAACATCCTATAGCACTTTTATTTATAAATGTACAAACTGGAAAAAACATATATTTATGGCATCCACAACACCCGGGTTTAGTTTGAATGATTTTGAATCCCTTTGGGATGGACTTGATGAGAAATCCAAAGTTCAACTTGTTGAGAAGGCCGGACTTCTTTCTCCAACAATAGGGATTGGGCCGATCATAGAAGGGATCACTTCTTTTCATTTCTCTGTTCGATCCCAGGCCAGAAAAAGCCTTGAAGCCATTCGAAAAGTTATCCAGAAGCAATTAAATGCAATGGATGACCCCAAAACCTATCTATCCGGTGTAAAGGCATCTGCAATTGTATCGGCAAAAGTGTATCAACAGATTCACCCGGATATTCCCTTCAATGAAATGAATATTTTTTTAAAAACCCTGCTGGGACTTGGGGACAAGGGGGCATATTTTGCGTTCAAGGCAGTTTACCAGGGACAGGTAAGCTTGGAAACACTTGCAAACGTGCTTAAATCGGTGGATCAATCTCAGCGTCTTCTCTTTGTTGATCAATACCTCCAGGCACCACCTGCGGATCGTTTAAAATTTGGTTTGATATTTAAAAAAATATTAACCACCATTTCCCAGAGGGAACCGGTTATTAAATTTTATGCCAGTTTATTTGACCGTAAACGCGATGCTGATCCATTTTTAAACAACATTAGTTTTAATCTTAGAAATCCTGAAACCATATTACAAGATGAGGTTTCATCCCCGTCTCCAGCTGTAAAAATAATGGGATTAAAAGCCTTGTCCCTGATGATGCCCAAAATTTCCATTCAAATTCTTTTGGAAAATATTGAGAATGAACAGGTGAAGAAGGTTAGGATGGCGGTATACCGTATCGTTGAAAATTCTTCCATGGGCCTTTACCCAGAACTTTTTGACCCAATTCTCAAACATTTTTATAAATGTGACCGCCATGAAGCCATCCATATTTTTAAAGCGCTTGTGGTCACAGGCAAGGTTCCCATCCATGCGCTTTTCAAAATGGTCAGGGATACCTATCCTGAAATAATGCCGACAATTCACCTTGAAATCGCCTCATTATCCAGAATGTCCTTTTTTGTTACCCAGGATATCGCATTGAACAAAGAGAAATATCTGACGGATAACTTTGATATAAATCTTGCCTGTATATTGGGTATGATTCGAAAAAGACCGGAACGGGTGGTAAAAATAATAGACCATTATGAGGGACAGTCACACAAGGGTATGAAAATTGATGTCACCGGGTTTGTGAAAAAAATTAAACTGCTGCTGCTCAAAGAAAAAAATCATATCCAGGCGCCTTTTGACACCTTGTTGGAAGAATTTAAAAAGACACCGGCAACACCCAAACACCTGTTCTCCTCTATTTTACAGGATCCGATCAAAAAAAAAATCGATCTCCTTAAGAAAAACATTCCCTCAAAATCCATTGATTTTAAGGGACACCATTTTAAAAACGAACATCTGGCTGACTTACAATTTTCAGCATCCTTATTATTTTTCAGCCAGGCCCGTTTTGAGCATTGTGATCTGTCAAATTCATATTTTGAAAAGGCATATTTTAGAGGAACCCTTTTTCATAATGTCAATATGAATGCCACTGTTTTTGACAGGGTTAATTTCGACAATGCTGTGTTCATCAATGTCAGCGCTAAAAAAGCTGTTTTTAAAAATTGTAGTTTTCTGGGAGTCCGTCTGTATAATTGTAATTTTAACCAAGCCGATTTAACAGAAGCAACTTTTATCAGTGCCACTATTTCAAAGGTTTCTTTTGGAAATACCCAATTGTCTTGTGCCTGTTTTGCACATTCCCAGATTTCCGGGGTTTCCTTTGCAACAGCCCATATTAACCTGGCTGATTTTTCTGGCGTAAAGGCAAGATTCAGTCGGTTCCCTTCCTATGCGCGATCCGTCATCCGGGCCGAAGGAATTGATTATAATGCCCGGCATTATCAACTTAAGTTTAATGATCTTCCCCCCATTGATCAAACCCTTGTTTCGGAAATAAATATGCTGATTTTCTGTGAATTTATTCACTACGGTGAAAATAAATTTTTAGATCAGAACAAGCTCAGCCTGTTAACCGCTTTTGACATTTTTAAGCCCTCCCAGGCTGATTTTTTCCAGATTGTTCCCTTACTGATCCATGAAAATTTTAATTTTTTAGAGACAGGACCCATCCACAGCAAAACTCCCTGCGGAATTGCAGATTTTTTGCCATCCAATCAAGCCGTAAATATCTGCGAAAGTTATATTGGTAAAAATAAGTTTAAGACCAGAAGAAGTGAGAATCCACAGATCGAAGGGCTTTTTACCATGGGAAGTATTGGTTCCATTGCCCAAACATTTGAATCGGACATTGATTACTGGGTCTGTATCAATGAAGATCTCATCGAAAGCTATGCCCTTGAACTATTGAGAATAAAACTGGGTCTTCTTGAAGTCATGGCCTGGAATAAATTTAAAACCCGGGTGACTTTTTTTATTGTGGATATCCTAAAAGCCAAGAACAACGATTTTGGCGGGTCAACCCAGGAGAGTTCGGGATCTGCCCAGTCCAGACTGCTGAAAGAAGAATTCTACCGAACAATGATTCATGTGGCCGGCAAATTACCCTTGTGGGCTGTCCTTCCCACAACCATCAGCCTGAATTATTATAATATGATATTGGACCGGGTGGGTCGTTTTTCCAAGTTTCATCGGTATATGGATCTGGGTGACATCCATGCCATTCCCGTAAATGAATTCTTTGGTGCCTCCATATGGCAAATGTTCAAGTGGCTGAAAAGTCCTTTTAAATCCGTTATCAAAATGGCCTTACTTGAAAAATATATCCATGCCTATGGAAAAGAATCCCTGTTGTGCAATCAATACAAAAATGAATGGATGAATTCAGGAACCCACCTTAAATTGGCCCAGAATGATTCCTATATCATCCTCTTGAAGCATCTCATTGAATATTATCAACAAAATAATGATACCCCATCCGTCAATTTACTTTTGACGTGTTTTTTTCTTAAACTTGAGATCACAAAACCTTCGGAAATCGACAACACCATATTTGGGTTAAGAAAAATATTGTTGGAAAAATGTCTGGCAACCTGGGGATGGGATAAAGCCCGGCTTTTTGAAATAGGAAAACTTAGAGAATGGCCCTATACAAGTATTCTAAGACTTTCAAATACCATTGAACAATATATGCATATAAAATTCAATCAGGTAAAAAAACGGTTTGAAACTCAATCCAGAAGCGGATTGAAAATTTCAAAAGAAGACAGGCGAGTGTTGGAACGAAAGGTGAATATTGTCTTTTTGGACAAACCACATAAAATCAAGAAAATTCTTTTGGTATCCAGCGTAGACAAGCATTTTGCACGATTGCATTTAAGATATGTTCTGAAGGCGAATACGCCAGGTGGGTGGGAATTGTTCCATAAAAATTTAAAAACGGGGAAGGACAATGACGACTCCGTGGTTAAGGCAAATTCCATAGAGGAGATCGGCGCCTGGTTGATCAATAACAGCTTATATGTCGATAATTCTATTATTAACTTAATACCCAATCCGAGCCTGGTCACCCATGAAGCCATCAAACGACTTTTCAAAAGCATGTATGATTTTTTCAATCCCCATATAATGGAACAGATCCACTTTAATGAATTGCGCAAAGAGAAACCGCAAATTGTTTGTCTCTTTGTTTCCGTCAATTTTTATGTGGCAAAGCAACAGTCAGGCATTACAGATTATTGTGCCATATATATCAATTCATGGGGGGAAATGTATTTCAGATCCTCCTGGCCTGGAAAAACATTTTCCTCCATGACGATTGCCAAGCAACATCTTCTTGAAACCCTGGATATCATCCAATTTCCCTTCAAAACGAAATTTTATTCTGCAAAGGGAATGATTAATTAACAGGGCCAAATTCTTTCATCGATAAAAGTTTTCCACAATTTCAAGGGCTTTTTCAGGATCATCCAGAACATGGAAAAGATCGATGTCTTCGGATGAAATCATCCCCTGTGCTAACATATTTTCCTTTATCCATCCAATGAGTCCATTCCAGAAACTGGATCCCATGAGAATAACCGGCATCTGGCGAATTTTTTTTGTCTGTATCAGGGTGATGGTTTCAAATAATTCATCCAGGGTGCCAAACCCACCGGGCATGATGATGTAGGCCTTGGCATATTTTATAAACATGACCTTGCGCACAAAAAAATAATCGAAATCAATTTGCTGGGTGGTATAGGGATTTCCTTTTTCCTCAAATGGCAGTTTGATGTTCAGTCCCACAGATGCAACCCCTTGGCCAATAGCGCCTTTATTAGCCGCTTCCATTATCCCTGGGCCGCCTCCGGTGATAATAGCATATCCTGATTTGGCAAACAGGGCCGCAAGATCCTGGGTTTTTTTATAATTTGGGTCCTGGGGGTGTGTTCTGGCTGATCCGAATATGGAGATGGCAGGTCCCAGTGAATGTAGGGAATCTATCCCTTCAACAAATTCTCCCATGATTTTGAATAATCGCCAGGATTCACCGGATTTAAAGTCATCGATGGGATAGGGTGAGGGTGTGATATTGTTTTCCATTATGTGTAAATTTTCCGTAATCTATATTTGGGTTAAAGAAATCAAACTGGTAAAAAGGAGAAAAATATGGTATGGAATACGCAATTAAACTTTACTTTTCAACCCGCTTGGTGCGTCAATATACAAAATGATAGCAGATTGACTTTTTAAATGGAAAGATATAAAAAAAAAGAAAATTTTTCATAGAAAGAAATAAGAGTGAATAATAAAAAAATATTTTCCCAACAAACTATTGTGATAAATGAACTGGGAATGCACGCAAGACCGGCTGCAAAAATAGCCCAAATGGCCATGGAAGCCATCGGCGATATCTGGCTGTTTAATGGGGCAACAACCGTGGATGCTGCCAGTATTATTGATATTTTAACATTAGGTGCCCCTAAAGGCTCCCAAATATCCATTCAGGCAGAATCCGATGAAGACATTGCGCTTGTGGGGCAGATTAAGGCATTTTTTGATATTGGTTTTGGAGAATTAGACAATGAATAAGACCCGTCCCGGTCAGATGACGATAAGAGGTATCAGCGGATCTCCAGGGATTTGTATCGGTAAGGCATATGTTGTTGACCGCGAAGGGGTCAATCTCATCAAACGGTATCCTGTCAGTGAAGCCATGGTTCCGGCTGAAATAGACCGGTTTAAAAATGCTGTCATAAAAGCAAAAAACGATCATTTAATGGTAATTAAATCCCTTGATCATGATTTGAGTGAGAATTTAAATATTCTGGAAACCCATATGGTCCTGTTCAAGGACAAGATGCTCTACGGAAAGACCATCGAAACCATTTCCCGGGATAAGATTAATGCAGAATGGGCCTTGCGAAGAGTTTCCCGGAAGGTCAAGGCTATTTTCCAGCAGATAGATGACCAATATCTCAAAGATCGGGTAAATGATATTGTCCAGGTGTCTGACAAGATTATGTCCCATCTTGTGGGGGCCCAGGATATTAAGATCAGTGACATCAATAAACGGGTCATCCTTGTCGCCCATGACCTGTCACCGGCCGATGCCAGTCAGATCCAACTGGAAATGATTAAAGGGTTTGTAACGGACAGGGGTGGGAAAAACTCCCATACCAGTATTGTGGCCAAATCCTTGAAAATTCCATCCGTTCTGGGGCTTGGAAGTGCAAGTGTCAATATTAACAATGACGACATCCTCATAGTCGACGGATCTTCGGGTGTCCTCATTATTAATCCTGAAGAAAACACCCTGTTTAAATATGAAGAACGGTTGGCCCGATTTGAAGCATACCGGGCAGATATTGAACGGGAAATCCATCTGCCTGCCATCACCCAGGATGGGGTTACCATTAATCTCATGGCCAATATTGAACTAGTGGAAGAAGTGGTCTCTGCCAAGGACAATCGGGCGAATGGGATTGGACTGTTCAGGACAGAATTTTTATACCTTGATCTGAAACGGTATCCCACGGAAGATGAATTGGTCCAAAAATACAAGGAACTTGTGGAACTCATGAATCCGGCACCTGTAACCATCAGGACACTGGATATCAACGGAGACAAGGTGAATCCTTATATCGACCCCGTGGAAGAAGCAAATCCTGCCTTGGGCCTACGGGCTGTCCGGTTCTGTCTGAAAAACGAAGATATATTTATTACCCAACTCAAGGCCATTTTAAGGGTTGCAGCCTTTGGGAATATCAATCTGTTGATCCCCATGATCTCATGCGTCGAGGAAATCATTCAGGTAAAACAAGTGTTGAAAAAAGCCATCCTTGAGCTTGAGAGTGAAGACAAGATATTTAATAAAGATATTCCCCTTGGGATAATGATAGAAGTCCCATCCGCTGTGGTCATGGCAAACGAACTGGCAGGGCATGTGGATTTTTTCAGCATTGGCACCAATGACCTTATTCAATATTCCATGGCCATAGATCGGAGCAATCGTCGGGTTGCCCATTTATACCAGGCCCTGAACCCTGCGGTTTTAAAAATGATCAAAATGACCTATGATGCGGCTCAAAAGAATGGTATAGAGGTGGTTATGTGCGGAGAAATGGCAGGGGATCCCATAAATATACCGGTATTGCTTGGTTTGGGGCTGACAAATCTTTCCATGAACTCGGCTTCCATTCCGGTTATTAAAAAGATGATTCGAAATATGGATTTTCAACAGGCCGGTAAAAATGCAAAGAAATTGTTTGAGTTCCAGACAACAGAGGAAACAACTGCTTTTATCCAGGAAAAATACAGAAAGATTCTACCCTATAGAGAAACGGAAGAATAAGGCATGACAGAATATATTAAACTCATAGGAAGCAATAAGAAAGCAAGATTCAATTACCAGATTGACGCCGAATATGAGGCGGGTATCGTTCTTGTGGGTTCGGAAGTTAAATCCATGAGGGAAGGGCGGGTCAGTTTCCAGGATGCCTATGCAGACATCAGAAACGGAGAGCTCTTTTTGCGGCAACTGCATATTTCTCCCTATAAATATGCCTACAATGCCAACCATGAAGCCTTGAGAACCCGAAAGCTTTTGCTCCATCGATATGAAATAAAAAAATTATTTGCCAAGATGAAGGAGAAAGGGTATTCACTGATTCCTTTGAAAATTTATTTTAAAAATGACAAAATCAAAGTGTTGCTTGGGCTTGGTAAGGGTAAAAAGCTTTATGATAAAAGGGAAAGCATTAAACAAAAAGATGTGGATCGGGATATGGACAGGGATAGAAAAAAATACTCTTGTAAGTAATCTGTATTGACTTTTAACCCGGTATCCTTATATTACACAGCATAAAATGTTCTTTTACAATTTGGGGGCGAAATGGCTTCGACGGAGATTTTGAAGTCTAAGGTAGCATACCGAGTCTTTTGTCAGCTCGTAAAATTGGCAGAATCTTAAAATAATCGCAGACGATTATAATTACGCTGTAGCGGCATAAAGGCCGCTTCCGCCCTCCTGAACTCCTTCTTGCAGATTCAGGTCAGGGCGTCATTTATGCAAGATCGCTTTTAAGGGTGTCTGATCCTTAACGGCTAAACATTTCAGGCTATACCGGTACGTATCCATCCTGAAGGAGACGGACCGATCAATATTAAATTTCGGGATAAGTATGTAGAAGCCTAGATGGATCGTTTTCGGACGCGGGTTCAACTCCCGCCGCCTCCACCAA
>JAFLJU010000357.1 GCA_022712835.1 Desulfobacteraceae bacterium | reverse complement strand
CAGGAAGTTTTTGCTAAGCTTGAAGCCACACAACAGGCTAAAAAGAGTGCAATAGAAACCTATTTCGATGATATACTACTTAAAATGGAAATCTTTGCAAAAGGCCGAGATATAAAAATGCTTTATGACAGGCTGGTAACGTATCATGATGACATGAAAACCTCACCAAACGGAAAATATGATGTAAGCACTCAGGAATATAGACAAATTTGGACTACCCTGGGTGCCCCTCTGGAACAATTTTATAAAAAAAGCGGTGTCTATGATGTATTTCTTCTTTGTTCGAAACACGGTCATGTAATGTATAGTGCAGCAAAGGAGAGTGATCTTGGTGAGAATTTGCGCCATGGGCGATATAAAGATTCAGGGCTTGGAACTTTATGGTCAAAAATTGTAAATTCGGGTGAACCATATCTTGTGGACATGTCGCCCTATGCCCCCAGTAATAATGATCCTGCCATGTTTGCAGGATATCCGATAACCGACAAATCGGGGTCATTGATTGGCATCATTGCCTTTCAACTACCTCTTGACCAAATAAACAAAGTTATGGGAACAACATTCGGATTGGGTGACATCGGGGAGACCTACTTAGTGGGGCCAGACAAGCTGATGCGGTCTGATTCCATTCTTGACCCGGACAACCACTCGGTTAAAGCAAGTTTTGACAATCCCCAAAAAGGTTCGATGGACACTGAAGCAAGCAATGCGGCCTTGTCCGGTAAAGCAGGTAAAAAAATTATTACAGGCTATAATGACAATCGCGTATTATCAGTTTTTTCACCTGTTAATGTCGGAAGTTTCACCTGGGCTATTTTGGCTGAGATTGATGAAGCAAAGTCCTTTGCCTCCATCAAAACATTAGAGATAAAAATCGGAGTTATTGCACTGATTTCCGTTATTTTTATTGTAATCTTTGCCATTCTTTTCAGTCGCTCCATCTCGGTTCCCATCATTGAAAGCGTAAAAATCGCACAGGAAATAGCCAGAGGAGACCTGACTCAGGTTATAGATATCTCCCGAAAAGATGAAATCGGAATTCTTACCGATGCCCTAAACAGCATGTCTAAAAACTTGCGAAAAATGTTCACAGATATTGTATCAGGAACCTTGACACTGACTGCTTCTTCTACAGAACTTTCCGCTATTTCAGAACAGATCTCCACAAATTCGGAACAAACTACTGAAAAATCAAATAGTGTTGCCGCAGCTTCTGAAGAAATGGCCACAAATATGAATAGCGTGGCCGCAGCAACAGAACAAACCACGACCAATATCCATATGATTGTTGCCGCCGCAGAAGAGATGACAGCAACCATCAATGAGATTGCCGCCAATATGGCCAAAGGCAGCGAAACAACCTCCAGAGCAGTTAAGAAAGCGAAGGAAGTTGCAGGAAAGGTTGATGAACTGGGAAAGGCTTCCGCCCAAATCAGCAAGGTCACGGATACGATAGCCGATATCTCTGCACAAACCAATCTTTTAGCACTCAATGCCACCATTGAAGCTGCCAGAGCAGGAGAGGCCGGTAAAGGATTCGCTGTTGTCGCAGGAGAGATTAAATCGCTTGCTCAGCAAACAGCTGAAGCCACCAGCGAAATCAATGAAAAGATTACCGGAATCCAGACCACAACTGCTGAATCTATCAGTGCTATTGAATCTATTGTTACGGTCATTAATGACATTAATGATATTGTTACTACTGTTGCAACGGCCATTGAAGAACAGTCCGCCACCACCCAGGAAATTTCGAACAATGTGAGTCAGGCTGCCGCTGGAGTCCAGGAAGTCAATGAGAATGTCAACCAGATATCGGCAGTAGCCGGAGAAGTGAATCAGGATATTGCCGAGGTGAATCAGGCTGCTGCTGAAATGAAAACCGGCAGTCAGCAGGTAAGTGTCAGTGCTATAGAATTATCCAAACTGGCTGAGACACTTAACAGCATGGTGGGACAGTTTAAAATATGAAATTAAAGAGACACTTTTTACCGGGTTTACGATACAGTAGTTTTATCTTTTTAGTGCTCCTTTTTATTACGACTGTTATATTTTGGATATTTTTTTCTCAAGAGAAAAACTCTCAAAAACAAATCTTGCTTTCCAATGAGCAACAAAACATAAAATTATTACAAACGATCATTGAAAATGACATAAAAATGAATGCGTATAATCTAATTTTTCTGGCCAACCACACTAAGCTTCATAAATGGTTGACTACCCGGCAAACCGGGCATCGGCAGGAGCTAATCCAGCTTTTTCTAAATTTATGTAAAGAGACTGCGATTTATGATCAAATCCGTTTCATTGATCAAAATGGCATGGAACAGATTCGGATCAACTTTAATAATGGTCGATACACATTTGTACCGGATAATGAATTGCAAAATAAGGCGGATCGATATTATTTTAAGGAGACCATCAAATTAAACTTAAGCCAGATATCTGTTTCGCCACTTGACCTTAATATAGAACATGGCAAAATTGAATACCCGCTAAAACCAATGATTCGTTTTGGCATGCCGGTGTTTGACTTTGAAGGTCGAAAAATGGGGATTGTCCTACTGAATTATCTGGGTGACAAACTGATAGATCACCTTGATTCTATACACGCTTCCAGTGCAGGAACGGTCATGCTCATAAATTCTGATGGTTTTTACCTGAAGGCGGCGCAGCCGGAAGATGAATGGGGCTTTCTTTTTACAGATCGGAAAAATAAGAAAATGGCTTTAACCAATCCTATTGCATGGGGGCAAATAGCCAATGTTGAGGAGGGACAATTTACGATTGATAGTGGACTATTCTCATATGCAACCATCCGTATTACAGCTACAGGTATGCATAGTTCCACAGGATCTGAACAAGCCTTGAAACCGTATCAAAATGGATATGGCAATAAAGGGTTCTACTGGAAGGTCGTTTCTTTGGTCTCAACCCACGCTCTGAAAAAATCATCCTGGATTATATTCCTTAGATTTTTACCTTTTTATGGATTGATTGTAACGATTATGTTTTTCATATCATGGTGGCTGGGTCATACGATCAATTTACGTATAAGAGCTCAAGAGACACTGGACCAAACAACTGTAGAATTAAAAAGCCTTTTTCGGTCTGTGCCTGCAGGTATTGGTATGGTCTCTAATAGAATTATCACCCAGGCAAACCAGCAACTTTGTAAGATGACCGGTTATTCTCAAGACGAACTATTGGGGAAATCTTCCAGGATTTTATATCCCACAGATGTTGAGTTTGAAGATGTGGGACGCAGGAAATATCGGCAGATTAAAAAAAAAGGGACAGGAACCATTGAGACTTGCTGGCGCTGCAAGAATGGTGAAATTATCGATGTGTCTTTGAGTTCAACGCCTGCTGACCTGAATGATTTTACAAAGGGTGTCACATTTTCAGCCTTAAATATAACCGATAGAAAAAGAGCAGAAGAAGAACTGGTCGTAAGTGAGAAGCGTTATCGCATAATTATTGAGACCGCAAGTGATGGTATCTTTACTGTATCTGAAGACGGCAAATTTACGTCCCTTAATACGGCCTTTGAAACGCTGATCGGACAAACCCGTGAAAAATGGATTGGTAAAACCTGTCTGGATATTTTTTGTTCAAACGATAAACAAAGCGCAGAGCAAGTCTTCCAACAGGCTTTCAATGGAAAAAGTACAGTTACTCAGGAGTTTAAGATCCATACGGATGCTCTGGAACATCATACGATATGTGAGTTTAAGTTAAAACCAAAATATAACAAAGCTGGTCGGGTTGTCGGAATTGTTGGTTTCGTACGGGATAGGACAGAATATAACAAGGCCCAAGAGACTGTTCAGCGAGTGGAAGCACAACTTCGTCAATCCCAGAAAATGGAAGCCATTGGAACGCTTGCCGGTGGAATCGCCCATGATTTTAATAATATTTTATCCGGTATTTTCGGATATGCCCAGTTGGCTGAAATGAACCTTGATGGGTCTGAAAAAGTAAAACGGTATATTGGACAAATAGTTAAGGGCGCACAAAGGGCAACAGCACTGGTTCAGCAAATTCTGACTTTTAGCAGGCAAAAAGAAACTGAGAAGCACCCAATCAAAGCGTATCTTCAGGTAAAAGAAGCACTTAAACTATTGCGATCCTCAATACCATCTACCATCGAAATAAAAGAAACAATCGGTACAAGAAGCATGATCTTAGCGGACCCTACAAAAATTCACCAGATTGTTATGAATTTGTGCACCAATGCCTACCATGCCATGATGGATAAGGGAGGAATTTTAAAAGTTTCTTTAAAAGACATTGAGATATCTGAACCAAAACACAAGGGTGATAAAAATATAGCCTTGGGAAAATATCTTCAACTTCAGGTAAGTGACACCGGGCATGGTATGGACAACGAAACTTTAGAAAAAGCATTTGATCCCTATTTCACCACTAGGAGAGCGGGAGAAGGGACAGGATTAGGCCTGGCGCTTGTTAATGCTATTGTTGAAGAACATGATGGTTTTTTGGAGGTGAGCAGCACACCTGATAAGGGGACCAATTTCTATATCTATTTCCCGATAACCGAACAAGAGACAAACCACAAACAAATTAAGAATGATATGGCTTCCGTATTTGAGGGAAATGAATCTATCATGATGGTGGATGATGAAGAGGATATCAGGCTTTGTTACAAAATGATTTTAGAAGGATATGGTTATAAAGTTCATTCATTTCAGAACGGGATTGATGCGTTCAACGATTTTCAAAAAAATCCTCATCAATTCGATTTGATCATAACAGATATGACAATGCCGGGAATGACAGGGATTGAATTGCTTCAAAAAATTCATGAGGTCCGGGAGGACATTCCATCTATCCTTTGTTCCGGTTTCAGCGGGTTGGTGAATGACGAGAAAGCTATACAAATGGGAGTGAGCAGGTATTTGATGAAACCTGTTTTGAAAAATGATTTAGCTTCAGCCATTAGAGAATTGATAGATAAAAAAAAGGCATCTTAAGGAATCAAACATTTTTTTGTTAGGGGGTTACCTCATACCAAATAATATTAAAAAGTAAGTCGAAGAATTGGAGAAAAAACATCGATTCGTTTCGGACAATTTGATTGATGCTATCTGGGCGTTAGATGTTGAGACAATGAAATTTGAATATGTTACTGAATCCATTAAAAAAATCAGTGGGTGCAACGTAAAGGAATATTTAAATTCTTCCATAGAGAATCGACTTACCCCCGAATCCCTTCAGGAAATTACAGCAATGATAGCAGAAGAAATTCCAAGGTTAGAAAAAGGCATAAAAAATGTTCGGACCGTTGAAATCGAATTAATCCATAAAAATGGTACTCTTTAGTGGGCTGAAATTAGAGCGAGGTTGCTCAAAGAAGATGGAAAACATTTAAAAAATGTTGGAATAACAGGGGAAATAAATAAACAAAAAAATTTAGAACAACAACAGATTGGATTAATTAAAAAACTTGAAAAGACATTGGCTGAGAAAAAAACACTGTTTAAAGAGGTAAAAGTGCTGCGTGGACTTTTACCAATCTGCAGCGGCTGCAAAAGAATACGAGATGATCATGGAAAATGGTGCCCCTTAGATGAATATGTAAGAAAGCATACTGGTATAACATACATTCCGCACCCTTTATTGCTGATCTTTGATGGTTTTTTTTATGCAATTTTTGATTTTTGCTTAAGGTTTTATAAAAATATCCGGGCTTACCCCCAATGCTTTCAGGTATTTGATTTGTACTTCATTTAAAG
>JAFLJU010000403.1 GCA_022712835.1 Desulfobacteraceae bacterium | reverse complement strand
GTGTCCTCTTTTTGTATCCCTGTGGAAATCAGATAATCCCCGCCGTCAAGACCCGTCAAAATTCCTTTGATCCCATGGGATATGGAAGAGATATGCAACCCCAAAGCCGCCAGGTGGTCCTGGAGCTCATGGATCATGGTCACATCCGTGGACATCTCCATGACATGTTCGATGGCTCCCTTGTTATCGAGCACGGCAGAAGTCTGGACCAAAAAATTCCGGGTACTCCCATCCTTTAACCGAACATCCATTTCCGCCACATGGGATTTTCCATCCACAAAGGTTTTTTCCACGGGGCAGCCAGAGCAAGGTTCGGACCGTTTTTTATACACCTGATAACAATATAAAAACGGCTGATCCCCGAATTGTTCCTTGAAACGATTGTTGGATTCCACAATCTGGAGATCTCTATTCTGGATGGTGATATAGGAAGGGGATTCATTGAACAACTGGACATACCGTTTTTCAGAAGTTTCAAGCCGGCTGGTCTTTTCCCTAACCAAGTCCACAAGGTTATTGGTATATCTGCGAATTTGTTTCCGGGTTTCAATCCTGTCGGTGGCCCGTTTCAGTGCGATTTCAAGGATATCATTGTTAATGGGTTTGGTGATAAAATCCACGGCATCCATTTTAAGACTTTCAATGGCAAGTCCCAAATCTCCATGCCCGGTGATCATGATCACCTCAATGTCCGGAAATGCGTCTTTAATGGCTTTGAGCAGATCAATTCCGTTCATTCCGGGCATGCGAATATCGGTCAAGACAATATCTGGCAAAAGATTTTTCACCATCTGCAATGCCAAACGACCATCTTCAGCCGTATGCACTTCATACCCAACGTCCGCAAGACTGATGCCCAGAACCTTGCGAATTCCTTCTTCATCGTCAACAAGCAGCACCTTCATTGCCATGGGCTTTTTATCCTGTTAAAAGGTTATATTTTTTTTTATAACTTCCTTTAAATAGTCTGGATCCGCTGATTTTTCAACATAGTATTTCGGATTGGGAATTTTTTCTTCCCGGTTCAGGTTCAGCATTTTAATATAATGGACAAAGGATTGAAAATCCACCCCTGAAAACAAGATCAAAGGAATATCAATGTACAACGGGTTAGTTTTCAATTCCTGATAGACAAGCCCTCCCCCTTTTTCCGGCATCATCACATCTAAAATAATCAGGTCCGGGCGCAGGGTACCAAGGGCCAATAGCCCCTGAACCCCATCCCGGGTAAGTATGGATTCAAGTCCCAGAGATCGGACCATTGCCATAAGATAGAACCGCATGTCCATATCATCTTCGATGATCAGGACGGTCCTGGTACCATTTGTTCCTGCTTCTGCCAAGGGTGCGTTTACAACCAATCGGATTTGCTGACGCTGGCCACGGGACAGGCAGATCGTAACACCACCTGTTCCATGGTGGAACCCATGACCGCTTCGTCCATATCCACGTCCTTGGTATGATGGGCCATGACAATAAGATCACCGCTGGTTTCCCTTGCAAATTTTAGCAGTTCCACATAGGGAACCCCCTCCCACACAGAAATTTCGTAATTGTCAAAATCTTCCATCTGGGAGACATAGAGGTCTTCCATTTTTGCCTTGGCTTCCTTTATGTGGGATTCAATGGATTTTTGTCCCGGTGCAACACCTGCCTGGGAGGTTTCAATATTCAATGCGTGGAAAAGATGGAGTTTGCACCCGATGTGATCGGCCATCTTGTAGGCAAACTTGAAGGCAGACATGGAGGCCTTGGAAAAATCAGTTCCAAAAACAATTTGATTAAAATACCAGAAACAGGTTTCACAGGGCCTGGAAATAATCAAAACCGGACATTTTGCCCACAAGGCGACTTTTTGCATGGTGGTACCCACAATTCCTCGAAACCTTGTAGCTGCAGGATCATCCTGTTTGGCATGGGCACCCATGATAATACAGTCCACCTCATTTTTCCGGGCATACCGAAGAATCTCTGTGGATGGAATCCCCACAACAGCCTCATAACCGGGCTCACCGTGCTTTTGAATCAACGGGTCATAGGTAGTTTTCATCTCTTCTTTAACCCACTCATGATAATCCGGGCCAACTTCCGCTTTTTCCCCTGTCACATAATCGGTGACAAAGGCACCGCTGCCATGGGAAGGTTCGGCAAACACATGGAATAGAATCAATTGGGACTCATATTTCTCTGCAAGCTCAAAGGCGATTTTTGCTGCGGCATCACAGCCAGGTGATGCATTGGTGGCAAAAAGTATTTTTTTAAACATAACTTACCTCCTTATGGAACATTGTAACGGGTTAAAATTAAATGATAATTCCCATGTAATTCCTTCTATCAGCTCAAACAGCGAATAAACAGTTTCATAGATAAACTCATCCTGCCCATCCCCAAAAATGATATGTTTCAACTCCCCCAAAATAAGTGTGTGGGCCAATAAACTTTCCATCTGAAAAAATTTTAAGGGTGTGGTTTGACTTCCCTTTCTCCCCTTTAGTGAATTGTATATCTGTAATGAAGGTTTTCCGGGAAATCCTTTCATGGCAATGGTTTTAAAAAAAATCAGCCCTTCGATTTCATCTGTTTGAGCGAACTTTTCATTATAGGCCGTTGCCATGGATAAAAAGGTTTCCAGCAGTTCAGACAATTTTATCAGTTCCGGATATCGAGAAATCATGGCAAAAAAAGAGGATAAAGTAAAGCCCGGAGCCAGGGTAATGGGATGGGATAAAAGGGAAAAAACATTCTTTCCCACAGGTTTATCTCTGTTTAAAATAACCCCCTCCTTTGTCAGACAAAGACGTACCATACTTATTCCTTCCTTTCCCCGATGAGCATGGGAATTTTCATTGTGAAGACAGAGCCTTCCCCTTTTCCGGTTTCAAATAAAATTGTTCCCTGGTGCTCATCAATGATTTTTTTTGTGGTCATCAATCCAAAGCCAGTCCCGTAGGCGCCCTTGGTGGTAATAAACTCCTTGAAAAGAGCCTGGCCGATATTTTCATCCATCCCGTCGCCATTATCCTTCACACGAAAGACAATCTGGTCCAATTCTTTTTCCACAAAAACCATGACCGCTTTCTCTTTTTTGTTCTGACTATTCCCACGTTTTTTTTCATCTGCACAAAGGGCATCGCTTTTAATAAAGGCGTCATTTGTATCCAAATCAATATGGGTATCAGCAGCATTTATATCAAAAGCATCATTTGTAGCAAACGCATCCAGGGCATTGGTGACCAGATTGAAAAGCGCATTATAAATTGCATCTTGATCCACAAGGATGAAGGTGGTGTCATCCAAGGGTGACAAAACAAGGTTGATGTTTTTTTCAACGGCTCTTGGTGTCAAAAGACTTACCACCTCCAGGGCCGGATCATTTGGATTCACAAGGATGCGCTTCAATCGGCTGGTTTTGGCATAGTTGAGCAGATCCAAAGAAAGATTGGTGATCTTGTCAAGATTGCCTTTCATCATTTCCCACCCCTTGACCAGGTATTCCCGATTTTCATTTTCAATGCCCTGTTCCAGAATAAAAGACGACCCCTTGAGTCCTCCGGCAATGTTTTTAATCACATGGGACATCCCGGCAATGGTCTGACCGATGGTGGCCAGACTCTGGGATTCATCAATCTTTCTGTCCTTTTCCCGAATTACACCCTCAAGGTCATCCATATAAACTTTCATCCGCTGGTTGATGGACAGTCTGTCCACGGCTTTTTTAACGGATAACTCCAACTCGTTGCTGTCAATGGGTTTGGTAATGAAATCGGCGGCTTCATACTGAAGGCTTTTTACTGCCAAGTCCATGTCCCCATGGCCTGTTATCATGATCACTTCCGTGTCCGGACTCATCTGCTTGATCTGTTTTAAAAGCTCGATCCCGCCAATGCCAGGCATCTTAATATCTGTGATCACAATATCCGGCCTTTGGGTTTTGAACAAGGCAAACCCCGTATCCCCGTCACTTGCCAATAACACCTTGAACCCGGCATGGGTGAGGGTGATGTTTAGGACATTGCGAATCCCTTCTTCATCATCCACCAACAAAATGGTATAAATTTTATCTTTTTTGTCCATCATCTTTTCCTGGCAAAAAGCATGATAAAGGTAACCCCCCCGTCCTTATTGTTGTGGACAAAAATCTCCCCTCCGGATTCTTTGATGATACCATAGGATATGGACAACCCTAGCCCCGTCCCCTCCCCGACTTTCTTTGTGGTAAAAAAAGGTTCGAAAATCTTATCAATGTCAGAACTTGCAATGCCAATGCCAGTGTCCCTTATTTTCACCCGGACCTTATCATCCTTAACTTCGGTTATCAGAGTGATCTGCTTTTTCTCGTTTTTGGGGCTGTTGATGCCGTCAAATTTGCTCACGATGGCGTCCCTTGAATTGAGCAGCATATTGATAAACACCTGCTCCAAACGAACAAAATCTGCACTGATCCGGGGCAAATCTTCGGCAAGTACAAAGTTCACCTGTATTTCCCGAAGTTTCAGCTGCTGACTGAAAATATCAAAAGCCCGCTTCAAAATATCATTAATATCCACCGACTCTTTTTTAAAATTGGATTTTCGACCAAACAAGCGCATGTGGTTGGTGATTTTGGAAGCCCTATCCACATGGCGTTCAATCTCCTCGGACAATGTTTTTAAAATGGCCCGGTCAATATCCTGATCGGTTCCTATTTTCCTGGCAATAAACCCGGAAGCCGTTTTGATCACTGACAGGGGCTGGTTTAATTCATGGGCCACGCCCGTTGCCATTTCTCCCAGGGTGGCCATTTTGCCAGCCTGGATCAATTGATGCTCGGTTTCTACGGAATTTGTAATATCCACGGCCGTGACAATCAGTACTTTTTTATCGGCAAAGTCAGCCGGACTGATCCAGATATTGGCATATAAATAATCCTCATTCTTTCTCAGGTTCACGACCCGTTCATGGAAGGAAAGTGTGATATGGTTACCTATCCGTTCAAACTCCCTGGTGCTGGGAAAAAGAATCTTAAATCCTTTCCCTTTGAGTTCCTTCCGGTCATATCCATAGGCAGACACTGCCGAATCATTGCAGTCCAGGATGGTCAACTCATCCCTGTCCAGGATGAACACAGGGTTGGGGATATTTTTAAAAATGGCCTGGTATTTTTTTTCCGATATTTTAACCTCTTCTTCCAGTTTTTTCCGGCGGCTGATATCCAGGCTCATCTCCATGGCCGCGACAATATTCCCGTTTTCATCTTTGAGGGGAGCTGTTTTCACAAACCAATGGGCGATGGATCCATCCTTATTAACCCCGGACTCTTCACTGAAATGAGATTTTCCGTCCAAAAAAGTTTTTTCAACCGGACAATTGAGACATTTGGCGTCCAAATCTTTATAGGCGGCATAGCAATAATCACCATATTCCGGATTAAACCTACGGGCAAACTCCTGGTTAAACTCGATGAGTTCATATTGTCTGTTTTGGACGGTAATGGTGCAGGGTACCTGCTCAAACAAGTGACGGTAAATATCCTTTTGACGATTCAGTGCTATTTGCTTTTCATGGATTTCCATTCCCATATCATTGATGGCATAAGAAAGCTGCCCGATTTCATCCCCTGAAGGCAAATCACTGTTAAGGGCTGTAAACTTACCCTTTGCAATGCTTCTAGTATTTGTGATCAAGCGATTGATGGGATGGGTGACCCGAAAAAAAACAATAATGCAGATGGTAAGGGCCAGAGTGGCAAACAGATAGACGGCTGTCCATACAAACATTTTTTTGCTCTGACCAATCTCCTGTTTGACGGATTTCAAAGATACCACCACATCCAGTGTGCCAAGCTTTTTGATGTTCTTCGGGTGATAATGGCAGTCAGAACTTGCACAGGAGCTTGCATTTAAAATCGGATTGATCACTCCTAACTTCAAATCACCATCCTTGGACTCAAACATTCGTATCCGGTCTTTGATATCGGTTTTCATCTCCGGTGGTTCTTTGTTATGGCATATTTTACAGGCGACATCCTGTTTTTGTCCAATGGTTTCCAACTCCGAGCTTTCATTTGAAAAACGTATTTTCCCCTGGCGATTAAATATTCGAATTTCTTCAATATCATTGTACTCGGACATGGAATTTAAAATATCCTGCATGTCTTCACTAGGGCTGTGAAGCATGGCAAACCAGGTCAGCTTCAAAACCGAATTGCAAAATTTATCCACATCCAAGACAGCTTTGTCAATGAGAATACGTTCCTGGTAGCGGGCGCTATAGTAGGACCAGACAAAAAGACTGATGAAAAGAACAATACCAACAGGAATCAAGAGCTTGAAAGCCAATCCTCTTTTATGAAGAAATCTTTTTTCCATCAAAGGTCCTCCTTAAACCGTACTTACAAGTATCCGTTCCATGGTGAATGGTGATGTGAAGAGATCTTTTGTATTAAATTTTTCCTTTCTATGGAAAAATCGGACCTGCCGGTATCACTTATGATATAGCAGAAACCATGCCAGCCGAAAGACATAGGCGTTTAGCCAATAAATACAGCCTGTTAACATTTATGAAGTTGGGTTACACCCCCTGAAGGCGTTTTTTATTCTGGAATATTCAAAAAACACCTTTGAACTATTCCAAAATTTCGAAATATTCAAAAGCCTCTAAGTTTTCCCGGAACTGCCCAACCTTATCAAATTCACCTCTTTTCCCGATTGATAGGAATTGTATTTCAAGAAATAGCTTTTCATTGCATATGGCTTAGGTATCAGCTATTGTTTTTTAAAAGAATCTGCTTTTTTTGCCAAAGGGGAAAATATCGTCATGAATTCTAAAGATCAGAAAGAACTTTCCTTCAACATTGGTATTGTGGGCGGCGGCAACGCATGTGTTTATTTTCTTAATCTCCTTGAATCAAGCGATTTTCCGCATCTTGACTTAAAAATATTAGGTGTTTGCGATATCAACCCCCAGGCCCCGGGGATGATAAAGGCCAGGGAGTTAGGAATATCAACCCTTGAGAATTTCCATGATTTTTTTAAGGATAAACGACTGGATGCGATTATTGAATTGACCAACAACAAGAGTCTTCCGGAGTTGATTGCCATGCGCCCGGAGAACGTGGGTGTCATCGAGCATAATATCGGTCGTTTAATCAGAAATCTCTTTGAAACAAACCATAATTTAATCCAGACAAAAAAACAGGCCATCCTGGACAAGCGGTATTATGAAATTCTTTTTCAACAAACAAATCTGGGGGTGATTGTTCTGGATTTAGATTTCAATATTGTGGATGCCAATCAGGTCTATTTAAAAGCCTGTCGGAAAACTGCAACAGAAGTGATCGGTGAGAAATGCTATAAAATCGTTAAAGGCTTCTATGCCCCCTGCCCTTCTGAAAACAGCAGTGTTGTATGTCCGTTAATGAAAACCCTGGATACGGGAACCCCCTCCCATATAATCCATGAGACTGTTTTGCCTGACAAGCGAACTAAATATTTCAGTATTTCCGCCTATCCCATAAGAGGTCTGGAGGATAAGATCACCCATATTATAGAATTGTGGCAGGATATCACCTCGGAAATTACGGAAAAATGGGAAAACAAGGTAAAGCGGATACACGCTGACATGAAACAAGTTATCCAGGAGGACCGGCTGGTGGCCCTGGGGAAATTGGTTGCCAGCAGTGTCCATGAGATAAACAATCCCATCCAGGGCCTTCTCACCTTCAGCTATATCATCAAAGATATGGCCCAAAAAGAGCAGTTTGATAAGAAAGACCTTGAACAACTCAGGGAATTTAATACACACATGACAAGGGAACTTGAACGCTGCGGAAATATTGTATCCGGTCTTCTTGCCTTTTCCCGGGAATCGGTACTGGAATTTGTAAACACGGATATCAATGAAATTCTTGAGACGGTTATCTCTCTTACCCGTCATAAGCTGGAACTTTGCAACATTCAATTGGAAACCTGCCTTGAAAAGTCTATTCTCCTTATTGTTTTCGGAGATAAGAATCAATTGCAGCAATGCTTTTTAAATCTTATCTTCAATGCCATAGATGCCATGCCCAAAGGAGGAATGCTTGTCATTAACTCAGGGATTCATGCCGACTCAAAAAAAGTATGGGTTGAAATCTCTGACAATGGCTCCGGGATCAATGATGAAAATCTGGAACATATTTTTGATCCGTTTTTTACCACCAAAAAAGAGGGCGGGACAGGCCTGGGTCTTTCCATCGTTTATGGGATTGTAAAGGATCATAACGGAGAAGTTCGGGTAAATAAAACCTCGGACCGGGGAACTTGCTTTATATTTTCGTTTCCCGGTGTGGTTTCAGACTGATATACAAATTTTATTGGGGAAAAATCATGGATCAACAGATGAAAATACTGATTGTTGATGATGAACTGGTGGTAAGGGAATCGCTTTATCACTGGTTTTCAAGGCAAGGATATCATACCCGATCTGCCAAAAACGGAAAAGATGCCCTGGGAAAACTTGAAAACGAAAATTTCGACATTTTGTTTGTGGACATGAAAATGCCGGGGATGAGTGGATTTGAACTGCTTGAAATTGTAAAGACGCGTTATCCGGATACGGCGGTGGTGATCATAACGGCCTACGGCTCAATTGACACCGCGGTCCAGGCCATGAAAATAGGGGCATCAGACTATCTTCTCAAGCCCTTTAAACCGGATCAGCTGTCTCTGATCATGGAAAAAATATCACAACAGATGAAATTTACGACAGAATACCGGTATCTCAAAGGGCAACTGGACAAGATCTGCCGGTTTGACAACATCATTGGAGAATCGGATCCAATGAAAAAAATATACCAAATGATTGAAGAGGTGGCCAAAACCGATGCCCCTGTTCTTATCCTGGGAGAAACCGGAACCGGCAAAGAACTGGTTGCCAAGGCAATCCATGTGAAAAGTTCCAGAAACAATCTGCCCTTTGTGCCCTTAAACTGTGGCGCTTTTCCCGATTCCCTTCTGGAATCCGAATTGTTCGGCTACCATAAAGGGGCCTTTACCGGCGCATCCCACAACCGCAAAGGATTTTTTGAAGTGGTCTCCGGCGGCACGCTGTTCCTGGATGAAATCGGTGAGATCAGCCAGAAAATGCAGGTGGGCCTTCTTAGGGTACTCCAGGAAAAAAAAATCACACGCCTGGGCGATACCCGTGAGATTGATGTGGATTTCAGGTTGTTGTCCGCCACCCGTCAAAACCTTGAGAGCAAGATCATGGAAGGCCAATTTAGAAGCGATTTCTTTTACCGGATCAATATCATCTCCATTGAAATTCCCCCCTTAAGAGAAAGAAAAGAAGACATTGCCCTGCTCGCCTACCATTTTCTTGATAAATACAGCCAGGAAACAACCAAAAAAATTGACACCCTAGATAGAAAAACCCTTGAATATCTTAGGCAATATCCCTGGCCCGGCAATGTCCGAGAACTTGAAAATGCCATTGAAAGGGCGGTGGTGCTGTCCAAATCAAGGACACTTACCCTGGAGGATTTTAATTTCCTTAAACCCAATTATCCTCCTTCTTCCCATGGCATGACACTCACCCTCAAGGAGGTGGAAAAACAATACATCGATACCATTTTGCAGGACAACCAATGGAATATCTCCCGGTCAGCAGATATTCTCGGGATCAGCCGCGCTACGCTCCATCGAATGATCAATCGCTTTCATATGGAAAAGCCATGAGATGAGCCCTGAGATGAGCCATGGTTTCTGCCTAGGAATTTTGCCAGTTGGCGAAATTGAGCCTTTATATTTAAAGATTATTGCAGGGTCCTTTCTGGGAGAATTGCGCACAAAATCCCTGATTCTCCCCCCCCTGCCCCATCCAAATTATGCCTTTGACAAAAGAAGACTTCAATACAATGCCGGCACCATGATCAACGAGCTTGAAACCCATGCGTTCAAAGGATGCAGCAAGGTCATTGCTCTGGTGGAGGAGGATCTGTTTATCCCGGTGTTTTCTTTTGTTCTGGGAGAAGCAAGAATGGGGGGAACAACCGCTCTGGTTTCCCTTTACAGACTTCAAAAAAACCCGACAAGGGCTGCCAAAGTTGCCCTACATGAATTTGGCCACCTCATGAACATCAACCATTGTCATGAAAAAAAATGTGTGATGAAATTTTCAAAAGATATTGAACAACTGGATTCCATTTCCAGTATTTTCTGTAACTATTGTCTGGATCAGATCCGCTATGCAATGAAACAAAAAAGATGAGGCCGGAAATGTTTGTGCCACGCACAGATTTCCAACCCCTATGGATACTCAGCCCCTTTGGATACTTCAGGGCGATATCAACTCATGTTTTTAAAAATGCATGGACCAATTTGTCCCACCCGATTTCAGGGTTAAGACCATAAAAATCATTGACCGGTTCTCCACCGGTGGCCGCAAGGTTTGCATAATCGGGTCCCATCATCTGGGCAAGGCGCAGGGTCTCTTTTTCCATCCAGCGGATACTGTCATCCCCGTATTTTAATTTTTTCAGGCTTTTTAACGGTGAGTCCGGTTCAACAATAAACAACCACCCCTCCTGGTAGGGATCATCGTGGATGAGGTACGGATTCTCTATTACCCGCTGGTTTACGGATAAAACCGTTCCTGAAATGGGAGACAATACATTCGCCTTGTTTTTATCCTGGGTGATGGACCACCCAGGCACGTCTTTTTCCATAGGTGTGCCAACCTCCATGGTATCTGAAATAAATTTGGCTTTGCCAAAAAGTTTCATGGCAAAAGAATCAAAACCGATCCGCGCCATCCCCCCGTGTTCCATGCGAACCCAGGTGTGAGCATCGTGGTAATAATAATCTTGTGCAAGATCAAATCCAGCGACATTTAAGATTTGGGGCTGTGATTGTACCTGGGATATTTCAATATCATCCAGCATCTGGTCAAAGGCACAGTCCTGGCATTCGTAATTGTGGGTGCAAATTTTGGCGTCCTGAATTCGTCCGGTCACTACATGGCGACAGGGTCTTGATGCACCATCATATTTTTTCTTAAAATAAGTCGCCCAGTTTGAACTGGTTTCCAATGTTGCCGGAACGCCCATTGCCCGGGTCATGGCCTTGTCAAACTTACAATCAAAACAATCATAGACTTTGTTGCAGGTATGATAACTAACAACGCCAGCTTTCATCCAGATACATTCATCCTCAACAACCTGAAACCCTCTTATTCCTTTTTTAGATTTTGCACTCATTTAGGGCCTCCTCTTTTTTAATGGTTAACGTATCGATTCAATCTTTCTTTTAATCTTTCTTTTAATATTGAGATTTTGCAATGGTCGTACCAGGTGATAATCAAGCGAGGATATTGAATCTATCTTCCTGAAAATACAGTCTATTTTTCTTTTGCCGTATCAAATAGGAGAGTTAATTGAAAGAGGGGTTATTGTAACGATATGCTACAGAGTATGGACTATTATTTGTATTAATTATTTGTAATAACAATAGGTTATGAAAGTGAATCAAAAGGGTACACTCAGTGTATCCTTTTGATATAGGATAAAACATTTATTTTTTACCCCCTGCAATACAACAATCTCTATACCGTCGCATTTTTGCAAGTTTATACCTTAACTCAACATTTTTTTCCAAAAGGCTACTTTATAAGTAGCTGTGATTACAGATATATTTTTTTTAATACATTAAAATAGCAACTGGCATGTTCCTTGCGATATTAACATCTAAAAAAGGAAATTGATCCATAAGCGCTTCATTTATTTATAATAGAGAGGAGAACAAAAAAATGAGAATCGCTATCAGTTCGGCAGGGAGAGATATGAATTCCCAGATAGATCAGCGTTTGGGCAGATGTGCTTATTTTATAATCGTCCAGACAGATGATGACAGCCTTGAAGTGTTTGAAAATAAGTTCAAATCATTCGGAGGCGGCGCCGGAATCCAAGCGGCAGGCTTTCTTAAGTCAAAGGGTGTCAAACAGGTTCTGACAGGAAATTGCGGGCCCAATGCCATGAATGTATTTTCCGAAGCCAAGATTCAAGTGGTTACCGGACAGACAGGCATCATTAGGCCGGTTGTTGAAATGTTTAAACAAGGAGAATTGACAGCCTCTGCTGATCCAACGGTTAATGAAAAGGTTGGGTTGGCAGATGCAAGCAGTCAAGCAAACCTTGACTTTCAAGGACGGAAAGGATGCATGGGAGGTGGTGGTGGTCGCGGCATGGGCGGAGGTGGTCGCGGTCACGGCATCTCTGGCGGCGGCCGTGGAATAGGAGGCATGGGTCGCGCTGGCATGGGTCGCGTTGGCCAGGGTTCTGGCAGTGGAATGGGCCGTCGCCAGGTTTAATTTTTAAGAGAAGGCCGCAATTTGAGGCGCGTCTTATCGAAAAATTAAAACATTATGACATAATATCATGCACTATTTTTAATAGTTTTTTTCGGTCAAAGGGTTTTGTTAAACTAGCAACCGCCTTGGGAATGGCGTATTCATTGTCGGACATCCCGCTGATGACAATGACAGGGATATTTTTTTTATCCTTGTCCTGGGCAAGTTTGCTGAAAAAACGAGTGCCCCACTCTCCGGGCATGTCCAAATCCAGGGTG
>JAFLJU010000512.1 GCA_022712835.1 Desulfobacteraceae bacterium | reverse complement strand
GCCCCTCTTCCCTGAAAATAAGACCCGATGGATTGAAGGGGATGTGGATAATTTTGACCAAAGAGAAGTACAGCGGGCCTTGATAACCCCTGAAGAAAAACAGGAGATCAAAGAGGATATCCTGCCCTTCTGGAGGGGAAAAACCGTTGAAGAGGCCTTTGAGAAACAATTGGATCCCGATATCGAAGAAGATATGGACAAGTATATATTCACCTTTATGCTTGAAATTACCTATGGTGTCGGTCACTTCACCATGGATCATAAAACAGCCCTGTCAAAAGGCTTTAACGGGATCATCAAAAGTGCACAGGAAAAATTGGATACCCTTGGCAAAGAGGAGAAATCAGGGGAAAAACCTCTTTTTTACAAGGCCATGATCCGGTCTCTTAAGGCCACCATCCATTTTGCAGCCCGGTATGCAGATCTTGCCGAAACTATGGCCAAGGAGGCCATGGCAAAAACCGCCATAGCAGCAGACCCAACAGATTCCAAGCGGGTCAAAGAACTTCTGGAAATTGCCCGGGTCTGCCGGAAGGTGCCGGCTGAACCAGCCCAGACCTTTCACGAGGCGGTCCAGATGATGTATTTCATCCACCTGGTGGCCCAGATTGAAACCGGGGGCAATTCAATTTCCCTGGGACGGATTGATCAATTCATATATCCCTTCTATACAGCGGATATCCAGGCAGGAAGGATAACCCGGGACCAGGCAAAGGAGATGATCTCCCTTGTTTTCCTGAAGATGAATGAAATCTGGAATGTCCTTGAAGAGGCCTATATCCCCGGGGGGGAAGGTACAGAAGGAAAAACCACCCAGAATGTCACCGTGGGCGGGCTGACCCAGACCGGAGAAGACGGAACCAATGATCTCAGCTATGTTGTCATGGATGCCTATGCAGATATCAGAACGGTTCAGCCCAATTTCGGGGTACGAATCAGCACCTTATCCCCTGATTCGTCGAACCCATCAAACCCGGCGAACCTGCTTTTTCTGCAGGCAGTCCAATATTGCCAGGAAGGGGTGCTGCTTCATTTTTTCAATGATGAAATCATCGTCAACACCCTTGTCAATGCAGGACATACCCTTGAAGATGCCAGGGACTACGGGGTGGTGGGCTGCCTGGAACCCAATGCCCAGGGCAAGACCTTCGGGTCCACCTTTGCGGTTCAGTTCAATGCAATCAAATGCCTGGAATTTGCCTTGAGCAACGGGGTGGATAATATATTCGGATATGTCTCAGGTCTTGAAACAGGAGGGCCGGAGGAATTCACCTCCTTTGATCAGGTGTTTGCCGCCTATGACCAACAGGTATCCCATTATCTGGGGCAGATGGTGCAAGGGATTACCTGTCTGGACAGGACCATCGCCAAAATGCTGCCTTCACCCTTTTGTTCTGCCATGATCCAGGGCCCCATGGACAAGGGTATGGACCTGACTTCGGGCGGGGCCATCTATAATTCAACCGGTGTTCAGTTCATGGGATTTTCAAATACGGCTGACAGCCTTTTTGCCATCAAAAAAGCGGTTTTTGAGGATAAAAAATTTACCATGGAAGAGATCTTTGAGTGGCTGTCTGAAGACTGGATGGATGCTGAGGACAAGCAGGCGTACCTGCTCAATAAAATCCCCAAATACGGAAATGATCATGATGGGGCAGATGCCATGGCAATTCGTGTGGCCAACCATCTATGCGATGCCCTGGCCCAACACAAAAATTTTAGGCAGGGTGATTTCTGGCCCGGAATTTTCTCTGTTGGTTTCCACATCACCATGGGAGCATTTACCGGTGCCACCCCTGACGGCCGCGGTGCCGGCGAGATCCTAGGAAACGGGATTACCCCCAGCAACCGGGTGACATTGTCCGGGCCCACAGCAGTCATGAATTCCGTGGCAAAGCTCCCCTTGGAAAAATTGTACAATGGAGCCAACCTGAATATGCGGTTCCAGGGAAGCAAGCTTGACCCGTCCATATTATTGGCCCTGGTAAAGACCTATTTTCAAAATGGTGGAGCCCAGGTCCAGTTTAACATGGTGGATGCCAACACCCTTATGGCCGCCCAAAAACATCCGGGTGACTACAGAGACCTGATCATCAGGGTTAGCGGTTACTCAGCCATCTTTGCAAACCTAAGCGATATTGCCCAGGACGAGATCATTGATAGAGTACAATTTAATATATAAGAGGTGAATATGACCAAGGTCATGACAATGAAGGATGCCATTTCAACCCATGTGAGCAGCGGCGATTTTTTGTTCATCGGCGGATATATCTGCCGCACGCCTTTTTCTGCCATCCATGAAATCATTCGTCAAAAAATAACGGACCTGACTATTACCAGGAGTAATGCGGCCGATGACTTTGATTTAATGATCGGGGCCGGCTGTGTGAAACGATTTATATCCACCTTTCTGTCTTTGGGTATTTACGGTCTGGGGCGGTGTTATCGAAGGTCCCTTGAAAAAGGGATTCCCCACAAAATCGAGGTGGAAGAGTATACCAATTTATCTTTGCCCATGATGCTCATGGCCGGGGCCATGGGAATGCCCTTTGTTCCGGTGAAAGATATGGCAGGCAGTGATCTGTTGAATGTGAAATCTTTCATGGGAGATGACAAGTATAAGATCATTGAGTCCCCCTTTGACGGCAGCACCACGGTATTGGTACCGGCCCTTAATCCGGATACTGCCATTATCCATGTCCAGCAAGCCGATGAAACCGGAAATGCCCAGATGTGGGGAATCGGCGGGGACTGTGTCCATGGGGCCAATGCCGCGAAAAAAGTAATTGTGTCCTGTGAGAGAATCGTGAGCCGAGAAATGATCGGAAAAGACCCCTCCCGGACTATTGTGTCTGGAAACCGGGTGGTTGCCGTGGTTGAAGAACCCTATGGATCACACCCCGGTTATACCCCGGGTTTTTATGATACAGACTTTGGTTTTGGGTATGAGTACCAGCAGGCCTCCAACACCCAAGAGGGGCTGGCCAAATTTCTGGATGAATGGGTCTACGACATCCAGGACCGGTCCGACTATATCCAGCACTATATTCATCGATTTGGATATCAGGCGTTTAAAAAGCTTGAGGCCCAGTTTGATTATAGTTTTCCTGTTAATTATTCATATTAATCCCGTTTAATTAAGGACAAAACAAGACAGATGAATGAGATATCAAAGGACTATATAAAACCGGAACTCATGGCCTGCTGCGGGGCGAGATTAATTTCAGACAATGATGTGGTCATCGTGGGCACGGGATTCCCCACCATGTCAGCTAACATTGCCAAGCATATGCATGCCCCCAATGCCTTAATGATGCAGGAATCAGGCGTGATTGACGCCCGGCCCAAGCGCCCGGCCCTGAGTGTGGGAGACCCCTGTCTGAACCCCGGGGCTGCCATGATCGGAGGGCTGGTAGAAATCATGGGCCTGTTTCTCCAGGCAGGACATGTGGATGTGGGGTTTTTATCCGGAAGTCAGGTGGATAAATACGGCAACATCAATACCACGGTGATCGGAGACTATGATTCCCCCACAAGCCGGCTGCCTGGCAGCGGCGGAGCAAATCCCATCGGATCCCTGGCCAAAAAGACGTTGATCATTGCCCTCCACGACAAAAAAAGACTGGCGGACAGAGTGGATTTTATTACCACCCCCGGATACATGGATGGCCCCGGGGCCAGGAAAAAATGGGGCATGCCGGAAAACACAGGCCCCCATGCCCTGATCACTAACAAAGGAGTCCTGAAATTTGATCAGAAAACCAGGCTTGCCTATCTTGAATCCTATCATCCCGGCAATACAATTGAAGAGATCCAGGACCATACCCCCTGGGACCTGAAAATATCCGATACCGTGTTTGAGACCCCAGTGCCGACCACGGAAGAGCTGCATGTGCTCAGGGAAATTCTGGACCCCTTTGGCATGATCTCAATCTATGAGAAAAAAGGATATGTATAACTTCTGAAAACAAAATTGTCCCGTAGAATTTAGGAGATACCCCATGGAAGCGATTGGAAAAACCGAATACACAAAGCAATTGGCGAAATTTTGTTCCCAAGTAAAATTTGATGAATTACCCCAGGAGGTGATTGACAAGGCAAAGCTCTGTGTCCTTGACTATGTGGCCAATGTATACGGGTCCTTGGAACTTGGGGCGGTTAGCCAGGTTGTCACCTATATCAAATCTCTGGGAACCTGTGGCAATGCCAGTGTGTTTGGCTGCGGTTTTAAGACCGATATTCACAATGCCGCCTTTATCAACGGAACCACTGCCGAAGCAATTGAGGCCCAGGACGGACTTCGTTTCGGGGGGAACCATCCCGGGGTTTCCGTAATCCCGGCTGCCTTTGCCCTTGCAGAGGACAAAAAGCTCACAGGAAAGCAGTTCATTGAAGCCATTGTTGCAGGCTATGAAGCAGCAGGCCGGGTGGCTGCTGCCATGCATCCCTGGCATACTTTGGGCGGTTTTCTTCCCACAGGTACCTGCGGCACTTTCGGGGCTGCTGCTGCAGCTGGTCGGCTCCAGGATTTTGATGGAGACACCATGGCTTCAGCCTTTGGCAATGCCGGGTATCTGCTCCCGGTGTCCACGGCTGAAAACCTCATGGGCGGGTTTACCATTAAAATTGTCCAGGGCGGCCAGTCAGCAAGTAGCGGCATTATGGCAGCAGGGCTTGCCAGGAACGGTGTCAATGGTGCCCCCTTTATTATTGAAGGATCTGACCTCAACGGGGGGTTTGCTAAAATTACCACGGCAGCCGACCCCAGTCTGGAACGATTGACCCAGAACCTGGGATCTGCCTGGTCCATCATGGATATTTATTTTAAACCCTATACCGCCTGCAGACATACCCATGGTGCCGCCCAGGCCACCCTTGCCATCTGCGGGGAAAATGATTTTTCTCTGGAAGAAATTGAGTCAATCACGGTTTTCTCCTACGGCATTGCCGAACTGGCCGTTGGAAAAGGGGTTCAACCCAATAGTTCTTTTGTGTCAGCCCAGTTTTCAATCCCCTATGTGGTGGCGGTGTGTCTGACAGACAGGGAACTTGGACCCTCCCAGCTGACTGAGAAGCGGCTCAAAGATCAAAACCTGATTGAATTGTCCCAGCGGGTCACCGTTAAAACCGATGAGACTTTAAACTTGGCCTATCCTGAAAAGACATCCAGCCGGATAGAGATCCGGTTTAAGAACAATACCAGCATCAGCAAACAGGTGGATATCCCCAAGGGAGACCCCAGGGACCCCATGGATGCAAATGATATCCTAGAAAAAATTAAACGGTTTGCCCCGGACAAAGATGGGGAAACCATTGAGAAACTCAGCACCGGTATTCTCAATCTTGAAGAGATTGAGAATCTTCAGGACCTGGCAGGTTTGATCTAATAATTTTGATCTAATATTTCTGGTCTAATATTTCTGGTCTAATATAAGGAGACATAAATGGAATTTGGTTTATCCCGAGAGCAGACCATGCTGCTTAACAGCCTTCGTGACATGGGAAAAGGTGAAAATTTTAAAGAGCTTGCGGTTGAAATAGATAAAACAGGTGAGTTCCCCCATTCCCTCATGGAAAAATATGCAGAAATGGGACTTCTAGGTATGACCCTTTCCGCAGAATACGGGGGAGAGGATATGGATTCTTTCACCGCCATCCTGGCCATAGAAGAGCTGGCAAAATTTTCTCCCATGATTGCCGCCCCGGTGTTTGAATCCAATGTGGGGCCGGTGCGGGTGATTAATCTGTTTGGCACCCAAGAGCAGAAAGAAAAGATTATTCCCGGTGTCTGTAAAGGAGAGCTTAGTGTCTCTGTCTGCATGACAGAACCCCAGGCCGGATCTGATCTCACAAGTTTGGTTACCAATGTGGAAGAAAAGGGCGATCATTATCTTTTAAACGGGAATAAAGTATTTATCACCGGTGCCGGGGTGGCCAGCCATTACCTTGTTTACACCCGGTTTGAGCAAATCCCCGGGGTAAAGGGCATCGGCGCTGTCCTGGTTGAAAAAGATACCCCTGGTTTTTCCTTTGGCAAGCAGGAAACCTTTATGGGACTTAGAGGGATGCCCTCCTGCGCACTCTACTTTGACAATGTGAAAATACCAAAAAAAAACCTGGTGATCCCCCCCGGGGATTTTGGAAACCTCATGCTGGCCTTTGACATTGAGCGCTGCGGAAATTCAGCCATGTGTCTGGGCATTGCCGCAGGTGCTTTTGAAGAGGCGAAAAAATATGTAATGGAACGCCAGGCCTTTGACCGGCCCATCTGCGAGTTCCAGAATATCCAATTTTCCTTTGCAGACATGGCCATGAAAATTGATGCGGCAAAATTGCTGGTATACAGGGCTGCTGTGGGTGCAGGCAAAGGCCTGCCCTCCATCTATGAAGCCTCCATGGGAAAGTGTTATGCCAATGAAATGGTTAAGGAGATCACGGACACTGCCCTGCAGATTCTGGGGGGGTATGGATATTCCACGGATTACCCCCTGGAAAGAATGCTCAGGGATGCCAGGGCCTGGCAGGTAGCAGGCGGCAGCCTTCAAATGCTGCGCATCACCATGGCAAGCATGATTTTCGGCAGACGCTTTGACCAGAGAAAATAAAATCCATTTGAGGGAGATGAGTATGAGCGAATATTACAAGGACAGTGCCCATTTATATGAAATATATGATTCATTTCTGACCAGCGTGCTCAAGGATGAAAAAATAGGTCCCAAGATGGCCAAGGCCAATATCATCATAAAATTTATTTATACAGATCCGGACTGCGAAATCCTCATTGATCTAAAAAATCCCCCTGAAAAAGAGGGGTTCCACGGTAATTTTTATCTGGGGGAGAGTCCCCTTAAAGAAGATGTCTGGTCCAAACAATCCGCAGATCATTCCCATAGGTTCTGGCACGGGTTTGAGAATCCCATTGCAGCTGTGGCCAAGGGAAAGGTCAAACAAGGCGGGAAGATTACAGCCATGCTCAAGCTGTTGCCGGTTGTCAGACCAACCTTTAGACGATTCCCCGAGATTCTGCACAGCCTTGGGTATGATGACATAATCGTTAAAAGAAAGTAAATCGTTAAGAAAAAACAGGAGCGAAATTGTGAAAGGTAACACCGGTAAAGTAATTCGTATTGATCTGTCTGAGGGACCCATAGAGATCATCGAGTTTCCCCATACCTATTATTCCAGTTATATCGGCGGCAGCGGTCTTGGGGCAAAAATTTTTCAGGAAACCGCTGACTTTGAGGCCCCGGCCCTGTCTCCCGCAGCCATGCTTTTGATTATGAACGGCCCCTTTGCCGGGTTAAAATTGTCAGGAACAAGCCGGTGCTCTGTGGCAGGTCGTTCTCCCTTGACCGGCGGTTTTTCAGATTCTTCCTGCGGGGGATATTTTGCCCCGGAACTGCGGTATGCAGGCTTTGATGGAATCATGATTACGGGCCAGTCAAAAAAACCTGTGTTTCTCCTTATTGAAGATGAGCAAATTTCCCTGGTTGATGCAGCCCAATACTGGGGAAAGGGCATAGACCAGGTCACCCGGTCGTTAAAGGAGCGCTATTCCAAAAGATACAGAACCCTTGTCATTGGTCCTGCCGGGGAGAATCAGGTGCCCTATGCCTGCATCATCCATGACAACCACCATGCATTCGGCCGAACCGGCTTTGGTGCCATCATGGGGTCTAAAAATCTTAAGGCCGTAGTGGTCAGGGCCAGCACAAAAAACATGGAGCTGGCTGAGCCTGAAAAATTTGAAGCCCTTAGAAAAGAGCTGAATCCCAGGATCAGATCCGGCATGATCCCTGAAGTTCTTCGGGAATTCGGCACAGCAGGCAGTCTTGAAAGCCATGTTTATTCTGGCAATGTCCCCATTAAAAACTGGACCTCCAATTTTAATGAGGAAATGGCTGAAGCACTTACCGGAGAAAACCTTTGTGATACCTATCTGCGGGGCAGGTCCTCCTGTGCCCATTGCGGCATTGCCTGTAAACGAATCGTGCAGGTGAACCAGGGGCCCTTTGCCATTCCCAAGGGCTCCGGCCCTGAGTATGAGACCATTGTATCCTTTGGCTGTCTGTTGGATTCCATGGATCTGGCTGCGGCCTGCAAGGCAGGGCGGGTCTGCAATGACCTGGGGTTAGATACCATCTCAGCCGGTGCCACCATTGCCTGGGCCATGGAGGCATACGAAAAAGGCCATCTCACCCGGGCAGATATCGATAATATCCCCCTGATCTGGGGGGACATGGCAACAGTGGTGGATCTTATTTTGCCGGCCATGGCCACAAAAAAAGGGAAGCTTGGTAAACTGCTGGGACTCGGCAGTGTGGGGGCAGCCCAAAAAATTGGTAAAAATTCCATTGACTACACCGCCCACAGCAAAGGCCTTGAGGTTCCCATGCACGATCCCAGAGGGGGCGGCCACGGCAAAGCCCTGGCCTATGCCATAAGCCCCAGGGGCGGTTGCCATGTGTCCAGTGCCATGCATTTTATCGAAGCCGGAGCCTGTTACTATCCTGAAATCGATTTTGACTATGACCTGGAGCCCATGACCGATGAGAATAAAGCGAAGGTGGCTGTCTTTGGTTTTGAATTGGGAAATATTGAAAACTCTGCTTGCTTCTGCCAGTTTGCCGACCGGCAGGTGACCCTACCGGAATGGGTGGATTTATTTAATTTCGTGGCAGGATACGGCTGGGAAATCCCAGATATGATACAGGCAGGCAGGCGTATTTTTTATCTCAAAAGAGTGTTAAACCATCGCTTTGGATTCAGGGCAGAACATGACAACCTGACCCCAAGGATGCTGGAACCTGCAAGGGATGGAGAACCCAAGGGAATACCCATGAATTTTTCAGGCATGAAAAAGGAATTCTATAAATTGATGGGACTTGATAGCGAAAGCGGTATCCAAAAAAACAAGTAACCCGCCCATGGCATGATGTTCAAATATGCCTGCCAGACCCAGGCCATAATCCTTTTCCACCACATTGGCCCTAAGGCGGGACGGGGTGAGGTAAAAGGGCTGGCCCATGCCAGCCCTTTTTTCTAAATTTCACCCCTGGCTTGGTGCAGGAATTAGGCCCCCTATTTGATGTAACCGTCAAGGATGGATTGAATTTCTCCGCTTGCCTTCATCTCCTCAACTATTCCCACAAATTGGGTGATAAAATCAGATTTAAAGGCAAAGGCACCTTCATCCTTGTTTGTAAATCCCATATATCCCTGTTCACTGCCGATATCCGATGCGATGGCCAGGGCAGGCCCCTTGGTATCGTCATATTCACCATTTGCTTTTAACTGCTTTAATTCCCAGAATATGGCATTTTTATCTGAGATAAATCCATCTATCCGGCCGGAAATCAATTTCAACAGGTTGGACCGGTTGTTTTTTGCCTCTTCAAGCTTGACCCCGAGGCTTTTTGCCTTTTCCAGGTCTGGTACAGAGAATCCGGCATTGGCCCCCATTTTTTTACCTGTAAAGTCCTCGGGCCACTTCTTTGTCCCGTCACCGGCATCCTCTTTTCGTGTTAGAATACTATACCCCTCATCCAGGACCGGAATGGGATAATCCATAAAGGGCCTGACCTTGGGGCGATAATAGGGAGGATAGAGGGCGAACCCCTTACCCTTTTCCATCAAGTTGACTCCCCGTTTCCAGGGCACGGGCTTTATGACAACTTCATATCCATTCATCCGGGAAAAAACTTTTTTAAAAATTTCAGTATAAATCCCGGCTGGCTGCCCATCCTTTACATAGGAGTAGGGGGAATAATTGTCATCACAATATACGGTTACTGTCTGGGCCGATGCCAGGCCAGGCAGTAAGATAAACACCAGCAAAATACCGGCAACCATACCCAGACGGGTCAAACCATTCGTTTTCGTCATGCTTGATTTTCTCCTATTTTTAATTTTGGATAATTCGTAACGACCTATGGCAGGTCTGGCGAGTATAATACCATACACCACTCGATATTCAAACAAACAAACCAGATTTATTTGTTTTTGGCTTTTTGAGGGATCCCAACCAATTACCGGTCGCCAACAAATGATGAGACAACGACTCAATGTAAACTGGAAAATGTTATAGCTCTGGCGTCAATAGGGAAAGTCTTGACAGGTTATAACCACTTTCTTTATAGTGATTCCATCTTGGGTATGAACATTTCTAAAACAGGGATAAGAAGATGAATGGAACCGCGTATGGACCATACTGATAATCAAAACCTCCTGAAAATCCTTAAACAAGAGATCCTTGAACTAAAAAAGAAAAATTTAATCCTTGAAAACCAGAACTCTGAAATTCTATCACTTTACGATAAAACAGCGGATCCCAGTCTTATTCTGGACAGCACCGGCTGTCTGTTGGGATTTAACCAGGCGCTTCTTGATACCTACGGCTATGATCGAAAACAGCTTCTCCATAACCATATTGCGATTCTCCACGCCCAACCGGAAAACAGGGACAAGATAAATACAACCATTCAGAACCCGTCCGACGCCCCCCCCCATGAATACCTCCATAAACGACAAAATGGAAGTATATTCCCAGTTGAAATTCATATCCGTCAGGGGAATTTCAAGGGAAAGCCTGTCCGTATTGTCACCATTAAAGATATCTCCAAACCGAGAACAACCATCACTGCATTGTCTGAAAGTGAAAAACGCTTCCAGCTGGCCTTTGAATCATCCCAGATTGGAAAAGCCCTTTCAGTGGCCAAAGGACGATTTTTATGGGTGAACAAACGACTGGCTGAAATAATGGGGTATGAGGTAAAGGAATTCCTGGAACTGGACTCCCGCGACATCACCCATCCCGATGACATTGAAAAAGGCAGCGCCCTTGTGAGAGATCTTGTTGATGGAAAGATGCCCACTGATGCCTTTAACCTGGAAAAAAGATATATCTCTAAAACCGGAGACATCATCTGGGCCAATACCACCATATCCCTGATGCGGGATGAAAACCAATCCCCCCTTTATACGATGGTGGAAATCATGGACATCACCACCTGGAAAACTTCAGAACAAACAACCAGGCAGCTTCAGAACTATCTTTCCAATATTATCAATTCCATGCCGTCCATACTGGTGGGTGTTGATGCTAAAGGCCTGATTACCCAGTGGAATAAAAAAGCAGAACAGGAAACCAGCCTCAGGGAAATAGCAGTAAAGGGAAACAGCCTGTCCCATTATTTCCCCCATTTCAAAACCCAGCTGGACCAGGTATCGGAAATCATACAAACCAGGCAGGCCAGAACAACCAATAAAATTCAGCGGCAGTCCAAGGGTGAAGTCGTATTTGAAAATATCACCATTTACCCCCTCATCACTAGTGGTGTGGAAGGGGCTGTCATACGAATTGACGATGTAACGGAACAGGTCAGGCTTGAAGAAATGATGATCCAATCGGAAAAAATGGTCTCTGTTGGCGGACTGGCTGCTGGAATGGTCCATGAAATAAACAATCCTTTGGCAGGAATCATTCAAAATACCCAAGTGCTCTCCCTGAGGCTGACAAAGGATAATCCGGCCAACCTACAGGCAGCCCAAGAGGTCGGGATCACCTTTGACCAGGTTAAGGCCTTTATGGAAAACCGAAATGTGATCAGCCAACTTGACATGGTCCACAAATCAGGCATCCGGGCGGCAAGTATCGTAGAAAATATGCTCTCCTTTTCCAGAAAAGCCAATAAGGGAAAATCAGAATCCAGCCTTGGGGCTCTCATGGATAAAACCCTGAAACTTGCCAGAAATGATTTTGATACAAAAAAGAATTTCAATTTTAAAAAAATTATACTGACAAAGGATTATGCCCCTGACTTAGAACCTATTAGCTGTGAACCAGGTAAAATCCAGCAGGTTTTCCTGAATATTATTAAAAATGCAGCAGATGCCATGCACACAGATGCCCCCCCATCTAAAGCACCCGAGATCAACATCCAGATCTTTGAAACTGCCTCCCACGGGGTGGTCAAAATAAAAGACAATGGACCGGGAATGGATACAGACACACAGCAGCGGCTGTTTGAACCTTTTTTTACAACCAAGCCACCTGGCCAGGGAACCGGTCTGGGTCTATCGGTTTCCTATAATATCATTGTGAATGATCACCGAGGAACCATGGATGTGAGCTCCTCCAAGGGCAAAGGTAGCCAATTCACCATAAAACTTCCCCGCTCTGCCGGGCAATAGCTCTTCTGGTTAAAATCCATAGCGAATTCTAATAAAAATCCGGTCATTGTCACCAATGTTCCGGGTTTCTATTTTTTTCTCCCCTGACTGGTAAAACACAAGCCCCCCGGTCAGGGATATGGAATCACTGATTTTATAGGCAGATTCAAACCTATGGAACCCCCCGTTTTCAAATTGTTTTCCCCAAATCATCCCCAGATAGACCAGGGTCAATCTCTCATGGAGAAAGGTTCTGGAAATTCTAAAGGCCGTCTGAAGCTCGGTTTCAATGGCATAATCCGGCATATTTTCTAAAGCTGGATCCCAGTTGGTGTGATGACGAATCGCCGATTCCAGGCTGATAAAGGTCTCCTTAAAACCAGTGTATTCCATCCCTGCCATGACATCCATTCGTGAAAAATCCTGGTCAGGATTATTAAAATATCGTAACCCGTCAAAAAAAGCTGCCTCTGCCTTGAACAAAAAATTTCCATGGGCAGCACTGACAGAAGCGCCTGCCATGGTCAGCCTGGCATGGTCGAGAAAAGGTGGGGTATTCCCGGACATGACCATGTGGGGCTTGTCATTAAAAATTCTGGCCAGATAAAGGGATAGATCCCAATACTCGAACCTGCCATTGGCAGCCAGGGCCCATTCCGGGTGGTCCAGAAACGTGTCCGGACCTTTGTCCTCAGGAAGAGGAACCCCATAGGGATAGAAGTCAGACCCCCAGGGGGGCTCCTTGTTAAACCGGCCCTCATGGACAAGGGCACCCGTGAGACTAAATTGATCCCAATAGTAATCCATCCGGGTCATGGCAACCGGCAAGCGCAGCTCTTCAATATCAACAAGCCCAGGCTGCCTCAGATCCAGGGGATTCAGCACATCAACCACGCGGATACTGTCTGAACTGCCCCACACAAGCACCTGTCGGCCCAATTTAATATCCAGATTACGGGTCAGGCTGCCCAGGATAAAGGCCTCCATGAGTTCCGCCTCCTTTTCCTGGGTATCCAGTACCTGGGGGGTATAATTATCCCGGCCTTGGAGGGAATATACTGTGTCAAACAAAGCCCGGCCGGACACCTTGACCTTCCAGTCAGTTGAAAATGTATAGGAAACTTCACCCATGGCCTCGGTGTAAAGACTGGACAGCCCGCGCCAGTCTGTCTGCCCTGCCCTGGGGGCCGAGTGGGAAATATTATAGGAAGAACCCAGCTCAAGGTATGCTTTTATGGACAAGGACCGATTCCCGGGTTCATCGGTTATATGTGATTTGTTTGGCTCTCCCAAATCATTGGAAATGGATGGCAGATCATCATCAAATCCATCCAGGATTTCGTCCACTGGGTCAGCAACCGCTGGGGCCAGTTTCATTGTATTGGTAAGCTTTGGCTGATTTTGTCCCAGGGCGCTTCCTGCCCATGCCCCATGGAAAGAAATCACCACTATAAAAACCAGTCCTAAAAAAAAACCCCGGTAAAAAAAATCCCGGTAAAAAAAAGCTGACCCTAGCATCAGATCCCTTTTTCCATTTTCCGGGTGGTAAACATGTCCGGGTCCAGATTCTGGTTGAACCGCACCCGGTCCAGGGTGAGAATGGTTTTATGAATTATCTGCCTCTCCCTTTTCCGGGTCACTGTGAGGTGGGTTCCCACCCATATCCCCTCAATCTGCTCAAGCTTTTTCACATCAAAATATTTTTTATCACGGCTCCCCTGCACCCAGGCCAGGGTACGGACAACAAAATGGTTATCCTGGCGAACAAAAACCAGGGCCTTGTCATACCCGTTTTCCTTTGCGATCTGCTCTGATTTGGGGATACACCAGATCACCCAGGTCATGGCCTGGTTCACCTGTTTTTCCTTTGCCTTTTCGTAAAACTTAAAGGTGTAGTCCCCAAGGTTTGTTGCGGTCATGTCAGAATAATTCAGATCTGACCCCATGAAACTGCCGTTTTTATCTTTGGAGGCAATACGTTTGGTCTTGTGCAGGGCTGGCAGATAGAGCCATTGGGTATCATCCTTGTCTTCCCGGTCATAATCATAGGTCAAAAAAGCCGTGTCCTTGACATCCGAGGGGTGGAGAAAAAACATCA
>JAFLJU010000600.1 GCA_022712835.1 Desulfobacteraceae bacterium | reverse complement strand
CCACTCCGATCTCTGTATTCTCGGTCATCGATCGTGGGTCAAGGTTTAAAGAACCGATAAATACCTGGTGGCGGTCAAAAATAAAGGATTTGGCGTGGAGACTTGCTTTGGATGAACCCGCCGGCCCTTTTTTGTCCCGGCGTTGTTCCCGGGTCAATTTATTGTTCATTTCGTGAATTTCGACCCCGCCCCTTAAAAGTGCTTTTCGGTATTTGGCATAACCGGCGTGGACAATGCCAACATCGTTGGATGCCAGGGAGTTCGTCAGTATCCGAACCCGAACCCCCTTTTTAACCAGTCCGGTTAAAAAAGCAACACCGTCATTGCCCGGTATAAAATAGGGCGAAAAAATGATCAGTTCTTCCTGGATACCGTCAAGAAAGGGCGCAAGTTGTGGGGCTAGGTGAAATTGGGTTTCGCTTCGGTCATGGGTGAGTTTTTCCGGAGCATCGGAAATAACCGTTGCATCTCCCCAATGATAGAAGACTTTATTTTCATTTAATATTTTTGCAAGATTTGAATTTTTTAATGCCTGGAAATAGGGGGAGCTCTTCTGGCGAGTAGTAAACTCATCCAATTTAATTCTTTTTTTCTGTGTGATATTGTCAGGGGGAGGCTTTTTTCCCGTTAGCGTCAAGATAGGATAGGCCATTTCATGGTTCCAATACCGATCAAAGGATGTGGACACCTGGTTTACCACCGGACCTATGGCCAGCACATCTAAGTCGGCAAAGGCGAGATCTGGTTTGGCATCAAAATATTCATCCCCAATATTGCGTCCCCCCAGGATGGTAATCTGGTTGTCGACGGTAAAGGACTTGTTGTGCATGCGCCGGGTCTTGGTGCCAAACCCCGTGATAAATTGTCGTGTCCGGCCGACTTTTCGGCTGAAGGGGTTGAAAATTCTCACCTCCATGTGGGGGTTCCGGTCAATGACCATGGCCCAAAGATCCCTGCCTTCAAGTCCCATGTCATCCACCAGCAGGCGCACACGGACCCCTCGGTCTGCGGCTTTTAACAATTGATCCATGAACAGTTTGCCCGTGAGGTCATTGTGGAAAAGGTAATACTGGGCATCAATACTTTTCTGGGCAGTTTGGGCCAAAACTGTCCGGGCCACAAATGCGTCCAACCCGTTTTCCAAAAGCATAAATCCGGATTTTCCCGGATGGTTCGATTTTTCCCGGGCCCGGGCCTGTCCCAGGAAAGTGTCAGCTGTATCTGTATATGCGACGCTTTCATAGCGGTTGGTATTGGCTGGCAGGGTGGCACAGCCATAGGCACTGAGAAACCCAACAATCAAAAGGAGCCAGTGTAAAAATTTAGGGGAAAACATGGATCTCTTCTCCCTGGGGTTATTGTCGGTTTCGTTTGTAAAAATAGATGACCACCAGCAATTTTGCTTTCATCTCTCCTAAGCTTTTGCCCCCATGAGGGACAATGGAGTCAAAGTAAATATTGTCACCGGGATTTAAAATATAGGTATCCTCTCCATAGCAAAATTCCAATTGCCCGTCCATGACATAGATGAATTCTTCGCCTTCGTGGGTGTAAGTTTTGGTGATGTCAAAGGGGGCATGGATGATAAAGGGTTCCATGTTCTTGCCGGGTTTGCCCTCTGCCAGGATTTCGTAATCATAGCCAGCAAACTGGTCGGTTTCCCGGATAATGGGACGTTTGTCCCCCCGGCCCAGAGATATTTTAACCTCTTTCAGGGGGTGAACATCCTTGGAGAGAATGGTGGTGACTTCAATTCCTAGGGCACCGGCGATTTTGGTCAGGGTGGAGTAAGGAGGTGCCTTTTGGGAACGTTCCACCTTGGACAGATATCCCTTGGTCAGGCCAGTTTTTTCGGCCAACTCCTGGAGCGTCAGTTTCTTTTGAGTTCGAAGCGATTTGAGATTACCGGATATGATTTTTTCATCCATATGATGCTCCTGTTTTTCTTACCCGGCCGAAGGCTGTATTATTTTTTGACCTGGGGCAGTATGTTTTCGGCAAAGGGGATAATATATCCTTTGCCAGTGAGGTTTTTGAGGTAGTGATCCATGTTATCGGCATACCCAAACCCGAGATCCAGGGTTCGCTGTCGGCCGAGTTTTGAGGCAAGAGTCACCTGGAAGCGATTGAGAAGATCAATCACCCGGAAGGCCACATAGGAGGGCATGTCAAAATCTGATACCAGCCGTTGGCCCAACTTTTCTGGGTTTTTTCTGAATGTTTTGAGCTTTTCTACAAAATTCAGATTGCCTTCTCCCTTTTCACAACCGGCAACAAACAGGATCTGTCCCCCTTCCTTTACCAGGTTGACAGCATTGAACAGAGCTTTTGTGGCTTGGTAGAGCTGGCCATCGGCTAGATGTCCTCCGGCTGAAAACAAAACAAAATCTGCCTTTTTGGGTACTTGTACACAACAGGCATGGTTGAGTTTTCGGCACCCCTCCATAAATGTGTCATGGACATCCCCCACGGCGGCGTAAAAAAGTTCTCCGGTTCCGTTGGCGGCAAGGGCCACATAGCAGGCGGTTTTATCCTTTAAAAAAAGATTGGCCCCGTCCATGAGGTCTTCATTGACCGGATTGCCCCAGAGTTTTGCCTGGCGAACCAGGGGATGGGGGGAGCCATCTTTGCGGATGGCAAGGCTGTGGTTATGACGTATGGAGGCTTCGCCTGCAACACCGGGCAGAATATATTTTCGCCCCCCTCCAAATCCTGCCAGCATGTGATGGAGAATCCCGCCGAATATGATGATGTGATCGGCCTCCCAGGCCTCTTTGGTCACAAACAGGGGGGTGCCTTTATAGGTGGTGCCGATATTTACCAAGCGGTCTTTGTCGAGACCTGCGGAATTTAAAATGGTGACGTGCTCGGTGCAATAGGTTCCGGCCAGAGAGGCAAAATCATTTGGCGATATATCTTTATGGGTGCCAAGGGCGATGATGATTTTTATTTTGTCAAAGGCAAGCCCCATGTTGGACAGGGTCTTGATAATCCGGGGTACAAACAGGTCTCCCCGGGCCCAAAGCCTGGTATCGTCGGGAATG
>JAFLJU010000635.1 GCA_022712835.1 Desulfobacteraceae bacterium | reverse complement strand
TAAAAATAATGAGGTCACATTTTTGCTTGCCGCTTCGTAGTCTATCCTCTGGTTTATCAGCTGATAGACACCTGTTCTCGCATTTCTCGACCAATCAATCATGACATTTTTGGGTTGATTCCCACCAAATCCTATTTTTTCCCCGGGGAACCAGCCCAGAAGCCTTGCAATTATTCCAAAAAATTGGGTCACAAATAATGTTTTTAACATTTCCATACCAGCCCAGGAACGATACCCGACGTTGCCACCGGCAATGACAATGGAAGCTGAAACATGAGCATTATTATGGCGACGCCTAAACCTGACGTTTGGATCTCCTCATAAAGGTATTGATAGAGTCTTGTGGGAGCCCCCATGGCAGGGAGTATCAAAATGATCAATGGGGAAGAATTGGCTGAACCTTTAACAGCCAAATGAGCCGTCAGGGAATGCTGAAAGTTTTCCACTTGTTCTGTTTCCTTTTTTCTGGGGTAAATCATCCAAGCTGAGAAACATCAAAACTTAGTTTTATTCGGGTAATTTTTATGGTTGAAATTTACAATCGCTGAATCAGATAAACAAATACCGGCAGCTGGCTGTCCTCTTTTATTTTGTAAAACCGTGGCAAAAGTTCTCTCTTCCTGGGACTGTCCTTTAAGGGGGATAAATAGATGGCACCTTTTGATTTTCTTTTTACATTGGCATGTTTTAAAAGATGGGCCAGGGAATCTTCGTGTTCCGGCGACAGATTATCTCCTGCGATGAAATTCCCGGTGACTTCAACCCGATCAAAAGCCGCATTAATTTCTATCATTTTTTCAAAGGCTTCTTTTACCTGTTCTGCTGTAATCGGCTTGCCGATCTGGGCAAGGGTCTTTGGATCAATGGATTCAAATCCAATATTAATATAGGTGTAAAAAGGCAATCGATTCAATTGTTCAAACAAAGGTTGACCCGCTCCTATAAATGATCCCACACTGCCAAACAAATATAAAAAAGGCAATTCATCCATGCGCTGCCTGAACCCCAAGGCATGATACGCTTCTTTGGCGGCAAAATAAATTTTATCCCCCCCTGCGGCAAGGGCATCATGATTCCCAAGGAAAAGCCCATGATAATTGATTAAATTGGCACCAAAATGATCTTTCAACCTCCCCAGCTGTTCATGGATATTTTCCTTTGATCTTATTTGAAATTTTTGATCTGTTTTAACACAACAAAAGTCACAATGGTAAAGACATCCATCGGCAATGGTCAATGGAATGACATCATAATCCACGTGTCGCGTATCAGGCGGAAGAACCGAAATCCTGCCACCGATAATCTTGTTCAACTGCTGGGAACGTTCATAAAGCACCTGGTCATCATTTTTCAGTATCCGTTCCATAAGATCCTTTGCATAGGGGTACAACCCTTTTGAATTTGCCATATACAGGTTGGCAAACAATTGGGACCATCCTGCCAGGGCACTCATCACCACGGGATTGGAAAAATACTTAATTTCCCATACCGGGTTGCTGGGATATGGTAAACAGGGCAGATAATATTCCCCCATCCAGGAGATAACGCCATCATCGCCGCTTTTATCGCCAACCGTATAATAAACCCAATCGTTTCCAGCCGTCCGCTTAAATTGCTCTGCCGGGTGAGGCCAGGTAGATTTCAGTCCACGAATGGATTTAATTTCACCGTTCAGGTTAAAACAGAACTCAAAATCCGACGTTTTGATTTCCGAATATTTACCAAACCGCAGAGGATAGGTTTGTTTGACTAATTTTTCAGGGCCTTCTTTCTCAACACTGATCATTAACTGCTGCTGTTGGAAGAAATTCATTTGATGCCTTTATCCATAAGTGATTTGGCTATAAATGTTATGGGTTTGCTACTGCAATGGTTTCTCAAAATGCTGGTAATCTTTTAACCTCGTCCAGTTACCCCCCCATTCCCATCCAAGCCGTAAAAAGGATCGCACAACCGGATGATCGGCCGTAAGCGCCCCCTCGTCGGTTTTCGGATTATAAACAGCGCCTTTGGGGAGGATGAGACTGCCTTTGATATAGGGATTCTGGAAGGGATTGATATCAATGGCCCTGCCGTATGCATGTTTTGACAGCCTGGAACCGCCTGTAACCTGCCGGTAGTTAAAACCAGAGGTGTTGTTGGCTTCCATTGACAGGTCATCATCCCAGCACCCCTCCTTACGAAACCGTTTATCAGAGATCGGAATAAGTGAATGGATCGGAAAACCTTCCTTTAATGCGGTGTCGAATACTGTTTTGATGTCATTTTCAAGATCACCATCAATAACCAACTGGCCTTGGTGTATCTTCTTGTCAGATGCAAAATATTTGACTGTGACCCGTTTTTGCCGGTTCCTGATTTCTGCTGGGCATTTTTCATCCAAGCCATCAAACGCTTCTTCCTGGCTCATTTTGCTGTCGACAATTGGATTTTCAAAGGTTCCCTCAAAGCTTACCATTGGTGCTCCAGCAAAAAGCAAGGGACAGATGGTGATATTTACCAGTGTTATCCAGAAAAAAAGCTGGAATGAAAAAATAAAACCATGAACTGTCATTAGAACTATACCTCCTTATGGACCCTGCGGATAAGGTTTATAGAAAAGTAATTTTTATGCCATTTCAACATTTATTTAGGTTTTATTTATAATATTAGCAATAGTTTAATCCTCAAAAAAGTGGCCAAAACAGGACGGACATCAGGAAAAAACTTGTATTCTCAACAACCGGGATATATTATCCGCAAGTGCTAGTACCCATCCAAACACCGCATGCCGGTTCATGAGGATGCAATATAAAAAGTTAAATCAGGAGTTCAATATGTCAGATTCAAAACCGCTTCCTCCCGGTGTGGTCCTGCAACGCGATAAAGAAACCTATGCTGCCCGTATTACCCCACCCTCGGGAGTACTCACGGCAGATGACCTGGAAAAAATGGCGGCTGTCGTCCGCAAATATGATATCCCGGCCGTGAAGATCACCTCGGGCCAGCGCATCGGATTCT
>JAFLJU010000683.1 GCA_022712835.1 Desulfobacteraceae bacterium | reverse complement strand
TCTTGGAAAAATTGTAGAAATGGGACAAACAAAAGATATATTCAATGAGATGGCTCATCCATATACCAAGGCTTTAATTTCTGCAGTTCCACAGATATCTGCAGAAAAACAGCAAGAGACTATATTTCTTAAAGGCGAAATTCCAAGTCCGATCAATCCCCCCTCGGGATGCAGGTTTAGAACCCGCTGCCCGCAGGTCATGAAAAAATGCAAAACCCATGAACCGCCCTTGGCAGACCTGGGTGGCGGCCACATGTGTGCCTGCCATCTTCATCGGATAAATTAAAAACAAAACCGATTTTTTGGAGATAATTTTAATGCAAATTCCCTGGTTCTCAAATGGAGATAATACTATTTTCCGCCAAGGCAGACCTTTTGTAAAAATGCATGGACTGCGCAATGATTTTGTTATAGTGGATGGCCGGAAACAACTCTATCTCCCCTTTATAGACGATATTATTCATCTATGTGACCGCCACGAAGGTGTCGGTGCCGATGAATTGTTAATTGTTGAACCGGCCAGAAATCATAATACATATGCTTTTGTCAGAATTATCAACCCGGACGGACGTGAAGTCGAGGCCTGTGGTAATGCCACCCGGTGCATAGGGTGGTTGCTATTAAAAGAATGCAATAAAGAACAAATTCAGATTGAAACCCTTGGGGGAGTTTTAAAATGTACCCTTGCCGGAGAAAAAATGGTGAGCGTGGAAATGGGAAAAATTAGGACCAATTGGAATGAGATTCCATTGTCCCAAAACATGGACACACTTCACCTCAATATTGCGGCAGGCCCTTTAAAAGACCCTGTGGGGATGAACATTGGCAACCCTCATGCTGTGTTCTTTGTGGACGATTTAGAGTCTATTGATTTGCCGGAATATGGAAAAATACTCCAGACACACCCTCTTTTCCCGGAAGAAGCCAATATTGGTGTTGCCCAGCTTGTAAATCCAAAAACACTAAAACTTTCGGTGTGGGAACGACCAGGAACTCTGACCACAGCCTGTGGCACCGGGGCCTGTGTTGCGGTTGCAGCAGCCCATAGAAGAGGATTGACCACCAACAGAAAAATGACGGTAATAATGCCGGCAGGATCTGTGGAGATTGAGCTTATGGATGAAAACATTGCTGTCATGACAGGACCTGTAGAAGTCTGTTACACAGGTTATCTTGTATAATTGATATCAAGATAATGAATAATAAAATTACAATTTATATTTAAGGAGTAGTCACAAGATGAATGCCAAAGAAAGAATGGAAGCCGCCATCAATATGAAGCCTGTGGACAAGGTGCCCAATGCCCCATTTACCGAGGCACCGGTCTGCAATTATTATGGATCAACTTTCCGGGATGCCCTTCTTGAGGGACCTGCGATGCTTGAAGCACATATGAAAAGTCTGGAAGAATTTAAATTTGACTGGGTGATGCTGGGCATGGGCTACATCGGCGGTATCATCCCTGAAGCCTTTGGGTGTGATGTATCCTGGCCTGAGGATGTCTTCCCTATCATAGAAAAAACCTCTGTGTTTTCTATGGACGACGTTGAAAAGATGGCCAAAAAGGACATGTTTACCAAAAGGATGGACAGCTTTCTGGACGGAGTTCGACTGCTGAAAAAAGAACTCAAGGGTGAGGTCCCTATTGCCTGTGAGTATATTTCCCCCTTTACCATTGCCACCCGCTTAAGGGGTACCAATGAGATCATGATGGACATGTACGAAAACCCGGAACTGGTCCATTCTCTTCAGGAGGCCATTGTTCCATTGGATATTGCCATGGGCAAGGCCTTGATCGATGCCGGAGTGGACTATATATTTTATGGCGCTGACATGGAATGCCCGGTTCTGCTCTCCCCCAAGCATTACAGGGATTTTGTGGATCAACCCACTACCAAGGTTTGTAATGCCCTGTCCGCTCATGGCGCCTATGTCCTGCCCCACATGTGCGGGGACATCGTTAAAACAGGTATCGTGGATATGCTTTTAGAAATGGATATTCACGGTATCATGCCGGGAAACATTACCCAGGAAAATGTTTTGGATATTAGAGAACTAAAGGAAAAGGTCAAGGATCATATCTGTATTTTTGACAATATTAATCCAAATGGTCCGTTATTGATCGGCAAACCGGAAGAGGTGACAGAAAAAACTTTGGAACATCTTGAAAAGGCAAAAGGAATGAGCGGGTATATTTTTTCAACAGCAGGCACATCTTCACCTTTTACACCCAAAGAAAATTACCTGGCAATGGACAAAGTAGTCGCCAATTTTCAATGGCGTTAGAGAGTGATGTACACGATTAATAAATAATTTAAATTGAATAGAATAAATAAGAGGAATTTATAAAATGGCTATATCAGATATTTTAAATGCAGTTGTATCTTTGAAAAGAGACGAAGTAGTTGAAAATGTAATTGCTGAAATTGAGGCCGGAACTCAAGTAGACGATATTTTGAACAAAGGCCTGATCGGAGCCATGGATGTGGTGGGTGAAAAATTTTCCAGCGGTGAATTGTTTGTTCCGGAAATGCTGATGGCTGCAAAGGCCATGCAGGCGGGATTGGAAGTGCTTAAGCCCCACCTGTCAAGTGATTCAGCTGCACAAAAGGGAACGGTTATCATTGGCACGGTAAAAGGTGACCTGCACGATATCGGCAAGAACCTTGTGACCATGATGGTGGAAGGTGCAGGATTTAATGTGATTGATCTCGGCGTTGACGTGGATACGGATAAGTTTGTAGCTGAAGCCAAGGCTCAAAATGCTGATGTTGTTTGCTTATCTGCACTGCTGACAACCACCATGCCTGTCATGGCTAAAACAGTCGAAGCCATTAAAGAAGCGGGTCTAAAAGTTAAAACCATTGTTGGCGGGGCACCTGTAACAGATGCCTATGCTCAGCAGATCGGTGCTGACGGTTTCAGTGATAATGCGCCCGGGGCAGTTGAACTGATCCGAAAACTGGTCGCTGTCTGATCTGTAAACAATAGAACATTCCAAAATTTAATTTTTTTAACGAGCATGAGAATATCCATGATACGAATAAATGAAAACTATAATAAACTGCAATCTTCATATCTCTTTTTGAATATTGCGGATAAGGTTAAAGCCTATCAGGCTGAAAATTCCAGTGCTGATATTATTCGCCTTGGCATCGGGGATGTGACAAGAGCCCTTCCTGAAGCTTGTATCAACGCATTTCATAGAGGTGTTGATGACCTGGGTCAGGAGAGTACATTTCACGGTTACGGTCCTGCAGACGGTTATGATTTTTTACGGAATACAATCGCTCATGAAGATTTTCAAAAAATGGGGGTTGATATAAATCCAGATGAAATTTTCATCAGTGATGGTTCAAAATGCGACACTGCAAATTTTCAGGAATTGTTTGCCAATGATATTTCTATTGCCATTCCCGATCCTGTATACCC
>JAFLJU010000660.1 GCA_022712835.1 Desulfobacteraceae bacterium | reverse complement strand
AATTTTCAGCTCAAGATGAATTTTGGAATAATTTGCGGTATGTGATCCGATATTTTATTTTTAAAGAATGGGAGACTCTACTTGATTATGTAGCAGAACCAACGGGAAAACCACCACCATAGCGAAGTTATACAAAATTTGCATTGGTGATTTGAAAAGCGACGCAGAGCTGTGTCCAAAATTTATTTTGCAACTGTTTTCCAATTATTGAAGGTCACATTTTCCCATTTTTCCGAAATAAATATTTGATTGATATGATCTAAGCCTGCTCTGCGAATTAAAATGACACCAAAAATATGATCTTCTTTCATGAATAATGTTCAGCGAGAATTGCTGACTAAAATTAGATCTCATTGACAAATCATTCACTCTATAAGATAATTCTTTGAATTTTAATCATAATGAAGCAGAGTTTACCCAATGGCTGACTACATTGCTGTAAGAGAATCACAGATCTATTTGTATAAAAATGTCTCGCTTTATTGCAAATCAAAAGATAATGCATTCGTCTTATATAAAAAAAGTGGGGTTGCTTTAGATTCTCCTCGATTAGATGAAAGCAAACACCCTGAATTGTTTATTCAAGAAAGTGATAAAAGCACTGCTCTTAAAGAACTTTTTTCATGGTTTTTCGGAGCAAGAAACAAAACGCCTTGCGCTATGTGCTCTTTTGCATGATATCGGCACTTCAAAAGTGGAAAAAAGTATAATGGATTCCGACCGTAGGTTAACGGATGAAGAATATGAAGCATATACCACTCATACATCCAAAGGATGCGATTTGCTTTTTAAACAAACAAGCTTTGATCCCCTGGTGTCAACCGTTGCACAAGAACATCATGAGCGGATTGATGGAAGTGGCTATCCTTTGGTAGAACAAATATTTCTTATGAAAGCCAGTTAATAGGATTAATTGACTGCTATGAGCCGTTGACTTACCGTGACAAAACATATCGAAAAGTTAAGGAACCGTTCGATTCTCTCAAAATAATCAAAGAAGAGGTTCTACAGGGTAAATTCCAAAAAGATCTTTTTAAAAAACTATGTTCCTGTTTAGGCGAATGAGCCAGTTTTGTAAATTTGGTTCCCAAAATGGTTGCTATTAGGGTAGGTTGACTTCTTTTTCCGGATACATCATGGCTCTTCGGCCCAGACTATCACGTTCTTTCCGTAAGGGATCTGTTATAATTGTCCTTTTTTCAGGTTTTTATACCCCTCCAGCTTGATCTTTTTTTCATCGCACTTGGCATTGATGATATTGGCGGCAGCAAGGTTGAGTTCTTTTTGTTTTTCATCCACCATTACATTGAAGCCGCAATTAAAGGGGCCCAGTTTTATGGTATTTTGAACTCCGTCATAGGTGTCATAGATCGAGGTGTAGGGATGGGCAAACAGCCACCGAAGCTGGAGGGTGGTGACGGTATGTTCCGAGAGCTTGTCCATGAATCCTTCCAGGTCCTTAAGATCCTGTTCAATCAGATTGTTCCAGCCCAGGATCATATTGGCATTGACCTTGAAACCGTTTTTCGTGCAAAACTCAAGGGTTTCAATCACCTCATCCATGTGGGTCCCCTTGTTTAAATAGTTCCACATACGGTCCGAGGGGAACTCGATACCAAATCCCAGGGTGCTGGCGGGGATATCACCCTTAAGTTCTTCAACCACCTGTTTTAAGGCCTTGGTTTCTGCTTTTGCGGCTCGCATGAAATATCTATATTCAATATTCTCACCTTTTGGGAGGTTGGGAAGTATTTGTTTGATATGCGCAGGGGTCATGGACCCGGTGTTAAGCCGGACGATTTTATGACCGGGGAAATCCATTTCCTTAAACTCAAGATTGATCTGTTCTCTTCTTCGTGCGTGCTCCATGCTGTGCTGGGCAATGGAACAAAAGGGGCATTTTCTCCAATAGCATAGGTTTTCTATGGTATAGGAAAAATAAACTTTGCTGTCCCTGGGGACAACTTCAGGGATCTCAAACTTCCAGGCGCCTGAAAATTCCGGCACATCAAACAAAGATTCAACGGATCGGCCGGTGAGGGTCAGGTTGGGCGGCAACGGGCCTTCCACTTTGAAATGGACTGATTGCCAGCCCTTCTTTCCAGTGCATCTTTCAGCAGCAACCGGCCCCCCCACAATAAATTTTATTTCGGGATACTGGGTGGCCCAGATATAGGCCTGGTATAAGTGGTTGACATAGCTGGCAGAAACGTAAACCGTCCCTTTTTGTATGGGCAGAGGGATATCACCGTAGGTGTCCTCTTCATACCATTTGTCATAGTCTTGTTCATGTTCCATCCACAGAAAGTCGCCTTTGGTTTTACACAGGTCAAAGGTGTCTGAAAAACCGTTGCAAAGATCAAACCAGCCGCTGTTGGTCTTGCCGTAAAATTGAATGAATAGGGTATCGCTCATGTATTATTATCCATATATTTAGCTTGAGGGTGAATCCATTTTTCTATTTTTAGTTGTCAAAGATACATCAATTGATTTGTTTTGTCTTGTGGTTTATTGATGATTCCTTGGTAACCGATGAGCTGGAAGATTTATGAGCAAAAATTATAAACTTTTGTTGCCGCCAATTTTGTTGGCTGGATAGCAATTTTATTGGCATTGGCCGTGATTATAAACTATTAGATCCATAGTTTGGAATACAATAACCCTTTAATATGGCATTGGAATTTGCCAATTGTTGGATTGGTAAATTTATGGCACGCAAACTGCTATGAAATAATGAACCTGTGTATTTTTCCGGGTGGGTGTTTTGAGCACTTGTATCAGGTTAGACGCGACTTCTCATCGAACCTGGCATTGCAGTTAAAGATTGATTAAGGGTTTGACAATCCCTGCGGGTTGTCATAAAAAGAACACATCTTCATGATCGTATATATCAATGGTTTTGGCCCGGAAATATTTAAGTTAGGAGTGGTGTAAATATTATGATGGAAATTGGGTTTCTGATGGATGATTTACGGCAGATTGATCCGGTTTGGGAGAGCACGGCCTATATCATGTATGAATGTAATCAGCGCGGACATTCTGTCTATTTTTTAGAGCCCCACGATATTTATATCCGCAAGAATGAAGTGGTTGCCAGAATGCGTCAGATAACGGTTGAACAAAATCTTTCCATTACCCAATACTGGGCCCGACTGATTCAATGCCTAGACAATGAAGAATTAATTTTTGAAACCGTAACAGACCTGGATGTGCTTTTCTTGAGGAAAAATCCTCCCCTTAGCTATGAGACCATGGAGTTTTTAGGTCCTGTCTGCGACAAGGTTTTTATGGTTAACAAAACCACTGGACAGGTGAATGGAAGCTCCAAGGCTTATCTTTTGAATTTCCCGGATATTATTCCACAAACCCACGTGTCAAGGGATCCCAGAAGGTTGAGAAAAATCATTGATGATTTTGGCGGTGACATGGTCATAAAGCCATTGCATGGTCACGGCGGGCACGGGGTGATTAAGGTGAGTAACCGGGAACCGGAAAATCTCAACTCCCTGATCCATTATTATGTGCAGTCGGGAAAACCCTATCCGGAACGGACGCCCATCATGGTTCAGGAGTATATGAAATCGGTGAAGGAAGACGGGGATGTCAGGATTTTGTTGCTCAATGGTGAAATTCTGGGGGCCATGGGCAGAAAATCGGTTTCCGGTGATTTCAGAACCAATGTTCATGCCGGAGCCACGGCGTTTAAACATGTGCTCACGAAGCCTCAGATAAGATTGTGTCAGAGAATTAAACCCAAATTAATAGCAGATGGTCTTTATTTTGTTGGGATTGATGTAATAGGAGATAAACTGGTTGAGGTCAATTGTGTCAGTCCCGGTGGAATTCCCCGGATCAACCTGTTTAATAATGATAAGCTTGAGTCAACTATTGTGGATTTTATCGAGGAGAAAATCATTGCATCAGAACAAAGAAACAATGAAACATCAGTTAAAGTGGCGGGATAGATTCAATTTTACTTTTTTGTTGCTCACCGTCATTTTGGTTGCGATCGCAGGGATTTTTTCCTCCTGTCAGAAAAAAAGTGAGCAAGTGCTTTTGAAAATTGGGCTTCCGGAAGAACCCCGATCCTTGAATGTCTGGCTTGGAACCGATGCCAATTCCCGCAGGATTTTGTCCCAGATTTATCAGCCCCTGTACCATCGTCATCCGGAAACCCTTGAAATTATTCCTTGGCTGGCCGAGGCGGACCCGGTTTTTGATCCCGGGGCCCTGACGTATACGGTGAAGCTCAGGGAGGCAAAATGGTCCGACGGGTCATCGTTTACAAGTGAAGATGTATTGTTTACCAAACAATTGTTTTTTGATTTTAAAATCCCCCGATATTACAGCAAATGGAATATCATTAAAAAAATTGAAGCACCCGATGCCCATACGGTTGTATTTCATCTGAAAAAACCCTCTGCCATTTTCATGTCCCGGGTCATGACCGCACCCATCGTCTCCAAAAAAGAATGGGAGATAATCGCAAAGGAGGCCTTGGCCAAGGAAAAACCCCTGCGCTCCCTCCAGGATCATGTCATTGAAAAACCCATGGGTATGGGGCCTTTTATCCTGGCGGAGTATAAAAAAGGGGCCTATATTCACATGCAGAAAAATCCGTATTTTTTTGGCAGTGGCCAGAAGATCGGCAACCATGTTCTGGGCCCCTATGTGGACAGCCTTTTGTTCCGGGTTTATGGTACCTCTGATGTGGCGATTCTTGCCCTTAAAAAAGGGGATATCGATTATTATTGGGGAGATATTCAGCCGGGTTATATTAAGGATCTTAAAGATCAGACCAATATTGATCTGTATTTTAATAAGAAAAGTGCCCTGTATTATATGGGCTTTAATTTAAGAAAAGCCCCCTTTAATGATAAAATTCTTCGCCAGGCAATTGCCACGGTGATCGATAAGGAGTTCATCCTCACCCGGATTTTACAGAATTTTGGAACCCCCATGCATTCGGTTGTCCCTTCAGGCAATCATTTCTGGTACAATCCCAATGTGAAAAAATACGGTCAGGGACTGGACCATGACCAGCGAATTAAATTGGCCTATCAAATGCTTAACGATGCAGGCTATTCCTGGGATACGCCTCCGGTGAACCAAGGAGGAAAAATTGTTGCCCCGTCGGATATCCGGCTGCCTAGTGGCGAAAAAATGGAAAAATTTGTAATTTTGACCCCCCCTGCCGACTATGATCCCAAAAGGGCTTTTACCGGCACCATGGTCCAGGAATGGGTAAGGAGATTGGGGATGCCCGCATCTGCCCGTCCCATGGCCTTTGCCTCCCTGCTGGATACGGTCAAGGGAAAGCATGAATTTGATGCCTTCATTCTGGGTTACGGCCAGCTTAATCTGGACCCGGATTATCTGCGAGCCTTCTTTTATTCTAAAAATGACAAACCCCGGGGCTGGAATATGAGCGGATACAACAACCCTGGGTTTGATAAAATTGCCAATGCCCAGCGGACCCTTGTTGATACTGAAAAAAGAAAACCGCTCATCTGGAAAATGCAGGAGATGATTTTAGAAGATATCCCTTATCTGCCATTGTACAATCCCCATATCATAGAAGCGACATTTAATGAACGCTTTAAGGGATGGGTGGCCAAGGTAGACGGTATCGGTAATATTTGGTCCATGTGTGTAGTAAAACCTACGGAATAACAAATGAAAAATAAGACCTATATTTTTGGAAAATTAATTGAAATAGCACTTATTTTCTTTGTGATTATGACGGCATTGTTCTTTTTGTTTCGGCTCTCCCCGGGTGATCCGATTTCCAAGGTGGTGGATCCCATGCTGACCCCCGAGGATATGCGGTATCTCATTGAGCAGATGGGGCTGGACAAGCCTATTTGGGAACAATATGTGATCTATCTGAAGAATTTATGCTCGGGAAATATGGGGGTCTCTTTTCACTATGGAGAACCTGTTTTTAACATCATCAAGGAACGGCTGGGGTGGACCATGTTATTGTTTACCTCTTCCACCATTTTAGCCGCCTTTGCCGGCATCTTTTTGGGAAAAATAGCGGCCTGGAACAAGGGCAGTCGGCTGGACAGTATCATGTCCATATCCGCCCTTGTCTGCTATACCCTGTTTATCCCCTGGTTTGCCTTGCTGTTGCTCTGGCTGCTGGGTTTTAAACTGGGTCTTTTTCCCCTTGGGGGTGTTTTATCCCCGGAACTTTGGGTGGGAAATGCCTCCTGGTTTATGAAGATACTGGACATCATTCACCATATGATCCTGCCCCTGATGACCCTTTTTATCATTAACCTTGGGGCTTATCTTTTGCTCATGCGGTCCTCCATGCTCAGCGTGCTAAGAGAAGATTATATTATTACCGCAAGAGCCAAGGGGTTAAGTGAACGGGTGATTCGTAACAAGCATGCGGCGAAGAATGCCATGTTGCCAGTTGTAACAAGTGTGGGTTTGAGTCTGGCTTTTTCCATCAACGGAGGCGCTTTGACCGAACAGATATTTACCTGGCCCGGTATTGGACGGGAGCTTATTTTTGCGGTGAGTAACAATGATTATCCCCTGGCACAGGCTTGCTTTCTTCTGATCGCCCTTGTGGTTCTGGTGGCCAATTTGGTTGTGGACATCCTGTATGCCTATCTGGACCCGAGGATAACCTATTGATGGGCAATTGCTAGACTAAAAGGTGTAATTATGCTGAAAAATCAATATATACAACGATTTTTAAAGGGTTGGAAGATTTTTATTCAAAACCCCCTGGGAAAAACAGGGGTGTTTATTTTGTTTGTGTTCATGGTCATGGCCCTGGCCTCTTTTTTTGTTCCCTATATTAACCCCATGTATGACCCCATGACCGGAATTGATCCCAATATCAAGGTTTCCACAGGGCCTAGCCTGACTCATTTTCTGGGAACTGACAATGTGGGACGGGATCTGTTTGCCCAGCTGCTGGAAGGGGCAAAAGTGGCCTTCATTGTGGGGTTATCCAGCGCTTTTTTCAGTATTGTCATTGGGACGGTGGTGGGAATGGTTTCAGGATATGCCGGGGGAATGGTGGATACCTTTTTGATGCGCATGGCCGATATCATAATGGTGATGCCTTCTTTGGTCATTTTATTGATTCTATCCTCCCTGTTCGGTCAATTTAATATCTGGATCATTGTATTTATCATTGCCATCATGCGCTGGCCTGCAGTTTCCCGGGTGATTCGATCCCAGACTCTTTCTTTGAAGAAGCGTCCCTTTATTGAAGCATCTAAGGTAGCCGGTGCCTCCCACTTGCGGATTATTTTCAGGCATATCATGCCCAATGTTCTGCCCCTGGCATTTTTATACATGACCTTTCGGGTAACCTCGGCGATTCTTGTGGAAGCCGCCTTGTCTTTTCTGGGATTTGGAGATCCCTCCCAGGTCAGTTGGGGAATGATGCTCCAATGGGTTTGGAAATCAGGACATATGTTCCAGGCACCCTATTGGCTGATTCCGCCGGGACTTAGTATTTCCCTGTTAACACTTGCGTTTTATCTGCTGGGTCGTGCCATGGACGAAGTCCTTGATCCCCGGTTGAGAAAGGAGGGACAGTCTTAAGAAAAATGACATTGCTATCCATAAAAAACCTGAGCATTGGTTACCAGACAAAAAACGGAATGCTCAAAGCCGTGGATAATATCTCCTTTGACCTTGAAAAAGGGCGGCCCTTGGGGTTTGTGGGGGAGTCCGGGTGCGGGAAAACCACCATCGGCATGACGCTGATGGGACTTTTGCCGGATAATGCACGCATCCTCGGCGGCAGTATCGGATTTCAAAATAATGATTTGACCCAATTGACCGAAAACCAATGGCGAAAAGTCCGGGGTAAAGAAATTGCCATGATTTTTCAGGCCGCCATGAATGCTTTGAATCCGGTTATGCGGGTGGATGAACAGGTGATCGAAGCCATTGTGACCCATACGCCTGATATTTCGAGTGTTGATCTGGAAAACAGGATAAATGAATTGTTCGATCTGGTTGAAATTCCCCGGGCCAGGATGAAAGATTTTCCACATGAATACAGCGGAGGCATGAAACAGCGGGTGATCATTGCCATGGCCCTGGCTTGCAACCCAAAGCTTATCATTGCCGATGAACCCACCACCGCCCTTGATGTCATTGTCCAGGACCAGATACTCAAAGAAATCAAACAGATTCAAAAGGCCATGAATACGGGCTTGATTTTTATTTCCCATGATATTGCCGTGGTAGCATCTGTGTGTAAGGATATCTGTGTGATGTATGGGGGACAGATTGTGGAGATGGGAACCCGTGAAGAGGTGTTTGGCTCTCCCCGTCATCCCTACACAAAAACATTGCTGGGATCCTATTTAAGTCTGGACAATCAATTGACGGTCCAGATTCCGGATATGAGGGAAGCACCGGATTTAACCCTTAAAAGCGGGAGTTGTCGGTTTGCGGTGAATTGTAAATGCTGTTCGAGTTCCTGCGATACCGGAAGTCCCAATTGGGTAATAGTTTCAGGGACCCATCGGGCCCTTTGTTGTGATGAAACCCTTATCAGGAAAAAAAATGAGTAACCTATATCCGAAAAAATCTGCCTTGATCGAAATGAAGGGGATTTCAAAAGAATATGCGCCCCAAAAGCGGTTTTTCTCCAAATGTCAGAACAAGGTGCTGGCATTAAACGATATTGATTTATCCATTGAAAAAGGGGAAATATTTGGATTGGTCGGCCAGAGCGGCAGCGGCAAGACTACCACCGGCCGCCTTTTGGTCCGGCTGGAAGAGCCCACATCCGGCAGTATCCTCTTAAACGGCAGTCCCATAAATGATCTAAAGGGCGCGAGATTGAAAACCTATCGGTCAAAGGTTCAGATGATTTTTCAAGACCCTTATCAATCATTAAATCCCCATCTGTCCATTGCCGAAACTATTTTAGAGCCCCTGGTGGTTCATGGATTTGGCAACGAGGTTACCCGGAGGGAGAAGGTGTTGCATACCTTGGATATTGTCGGGCTATCCCCGGGTCAGGATTTTTATGACCGATATCCCCACCAGCTTTCCGGTGGCCAGCGCCAGCGGGTTGCCGTGGCAAGGGCCATTGTGCTGGATCCGGACTTCATTGTGGCAGATGAGCCCACCTCCATGCTGGATGCCACCATTGCCATCCAATTGTTCAAATTGCTCACCGATATTCGGAAAAGATTTGACATGACCTTTTTGTTTATCACCCACAATTTGGCAGCGGCCAATTATCTGTGTGATCGCATTGCCGTGATCCATGAGGGGAGTATCGTTGAAGTCAATACGGCCAGTAATATTATCCAGCGCCCCGAGCACCCCTACACCCAAAAATTGATCCAGGTTCAACCCGGTTTTAATTATTCTTAGATTCTTTTCCAGGCCTAGGATTTCTTCTTTGAGGAAAAGGCGGTTCCCCTTGTGACTGTTTCCCTGATTCCAAGACCAGGGAAACCCTTGAAAAAGGATGAAATTCCCCTGGCTGGCAGGGGAATATTCTTTTTTTATTTACCTGTTTCTCCCTTGTTACAGACGTCTTTTCTGAATTAACTTAGCTTAAGTTATGATGTAAAAAATCGAATACTACTGAATTTTCCCATATAGAGTTTCCCCATCAGTGCCTAAAAAACAGCCTATGCCATATGTGGTGTTTGGAGAAGTTTATAAAAAAGAGAGCCTTACAGGGAAAAGTGTTGGGTGAATTTTAAATCCTGAAAAATCATGACCATTAATAATAATCCGGGTCTTTGAATTCAGCATTGGAATCATCATCTGGTAGCTTTTTATAATTTCATTATCTTACGATCTTTCCATACGTATGGAAACAATTGACCCATGAGTCAAATTGATGATGAAATCAAGAAAAAGGCGTTTACGCTATTTTTACCATTCATTTTTTACCCGGCTTTTTTGAGCAATTCAAAACAATTTTAGGCATGGGTCGACAAAATTTACCGGCAACAAAAACCAGGGCACCCTTGTGTCGTTCATTAAAATTTGTCTGTAATAGCTCCCCAATCACAAGATCTCGACGTCCTATTTTCTGTTCAACCCCCCGGACTTTTAATAATAGTCATCCCCTTTAAATCCAGGGATAGTGGAGGATAATCACAGCCAAAGGCCACAACATGCTAAAATATATCTCGCTTAATTTTTGTCTCCATTAAAACGTAAGTATTCTTGATTTATTTGACTACGCCCTATCCCAATTGAATTTAGAAAATGGAATTATTCTATTTCTGTTTATCACTTCGATTTGAGTTTTATACTGGTAGAAAATAACAATTCTTGGGAAAACTTTGTTGTAATTCCCACGCCTCTCTGATAGCAACTTGGATGTTACCTAAGTCTTTTATTGATATTAAATTACAATACGAGAATGATGCTTTTTATGATTTCCTGAATTTTAAATTTTATCAGGAAAAAATTCCGATTTTATGGCATATTACTAACAAAACAATAGTCAGTAATATTCCTTCTCTTATTTGTTGTCAACTGGAGGTAAAAAATTGATATTCAAATCCATGAGTATTGAGAATTTCAAATCTTTTAATAAAATTGATGTGATTAATTTTGGCAACGGCTATAATGTGGTAATCGGTAAGAACAACTCGGGTAAAAGTAGTTTATTAAGTGCATTATCATTAAATTTCACCCAAATACCTCATCTCTCTGAAAGTACAAAACCGTATCCTGATACAGCAATAAATCAAACATCAAAAGTGACTGTAACAATCTCTTGTACTAAAAAAGAAGTCACTCGATTTTATAAAAACACGAATCGTCACATTAAATGTCCCTATATTAAAGATTATAGTCCTGCCATTATAAGAAAGAAGACAGAAGACTTTTTGAATTCTGTTGAGAATTTTGAATTTAGGTGTGATTTATCTAATGGAGTTTTCAGTGCAATTAACTTAATTTCTATTCCGTTCGAGATCGATAATAGCAGTTCGACTCCTTTAAAAATTCAGGATGATAAATTTATTTCTGTAGGTAACCCTACGGTTGGTTCCGGTAATGATTTTGGTCATGATTTAATCAAGAATTTTAAAGAAACTATTTACCTTTTTAATCCTGAAAGATTTAGCATCGGAGCGTCCTCCTTAGGAACCAATCAACAATTAATAGGGAACTCAAGCAACCTACCAGAAGTAATTGACAATTTAAAAAGCAATCCTGGCCGATTTGACAAATTTAATAACCTCGTACAAGAAGTGTTTCCTGAAATTCAAAGAGTAACTACAGTTAACAGGCCAAACAATCAAGTTGAAATAATGTTATGGACTGTTGATCCCGTTTCAGAAAGAGAGGACCTATCTATAGGTCTAAACATGTCTGGATCTGGAATAGGGCAAGTCCTGTCAATTATTTATGTTGTAATGACTTCGACTGAACCTCGAACGATTATTATTGATGAGCCTCAATCTTTTTTACACCCAGGAGCAATTAGGAAGTTATTTCATATCCTGAATAGATTCCCACAACATCAATACATTTTTGCTACTCACTCCACAACTGTAATTAATTCAGCAACAGATTCATCGATTATATTTTTGGAAAAAGAAAACTCAGCATCAAAAGCAAGAGTATTAGATAAAGATAATTTAAGTCACATTCGGGATTTATTAAATGATATTGGAGTTAAAATCACTGATATATTTGGAGCCGACAACATTTTATGGGTGGAAGGTCCTACTGAAGAAAGATTTTTCCCGTTATTGTTAAATGACAAATTAAAACCAGGGACTCAAATTTGTTCAGTTAAAAACACTGGGGATTTAGACGGAAAAAAAGCTGAGTTAGTTTTTGATATTTATAGTCGAATTAGTGGTGGGAATCGTTTGGTTCCCCCTGCAATTTGTTTCATATTTGATAGTGAGTATAAATCTCAAAAAGACAAAGATGCGATGAAACGCAAATCGAACAAATCAGTATTTTTCCTTGATAGGATAATGTTTGAAAATTACATTCTAAATCCAAGTGCAATATCAGCTGTTATGGCTAAACGCAAAAATGATTATGAAATAGAGGATATAATTATTACTCCCGTTATCATAGAAGAATGGTTTCAAACTAATTTCAAACATACAAGGTATTATCATGGCGAATTAAAGAAGATTGCCCCCAGTTATACTCTTGAAGGCCCTGAGTGGAAATCGAAAATACATGCTGCGTCCTTTCTTGAGAATTTATATGAATCAATCTTTGGAAGCAAATATGTCTATAGGAAAACAACAGATTCTATCGAAATTGCGAAATGGATTTTTGATAATGATTATGAATTTATAGAAACACTTAGGGATGAAATTTGTAATTTTATTGAGAAGTAGTCTCGATTCTATAGCCTTTTTAACCATTCCCTCTGACTGTGCTTTTTGCTGACTAATTGCATTCGGATTTGTGGCATGATTTTTGTTTTTTAAATAGTGGGGATTTGGCATGAACAGATCATGGCAGTTTTCACAACTGCATTTTCATATTTTCTTTTTCATAGGCCTGGAACTATGATCGACCTATACGAAGGGCTGGCGGGGTATTGTTTAAAATATCGGGGCGGGGTCTGCGGGATCCAGGCGGGGTAAACTCGCAACAAAAAAAAGTCGCAACATAAATAGACAAAGTCCACACCATAATTAAAATAGATCTTGTGTGATTTTTGTCCCCATAGAAAGTAAAGTAATTTTGATTGATTTGATTATGCCTTTTCCTATTTGAATTCGGAAAATGGAATTACCCAGTTAACTGTTTATCACTCAAATCGTGGTGTTATACTGCTAGAAAACAGCACCCCAAATCCGTTGTCAAATCAAATTCTATCTGGTACTGGTTGGGTGTTGTAGAGCCCCACGCTAAATGTACTTGATGAAAACTCAAGTTTTTAAAATGTATTGACCTGTTTCAAATTTTGTCAGATTAAATAGCCCATAGATAAGGGCTTTTTTTATGCAAAAAATAAGGCGGAGAGGGTTGCAGCCCTCATCCGCCTACAAACAAAGGGGGCTATTTGCCCTCCAAAAAAACAGGTATATGATACAATTCGTTGCAGTTATACTCAAGGAAATTTTTGATCAGGGGCGCAATTTTTCCTGGGATCGACCACAGAAGTGCCCTAAATGTAATTCGTTCAAAGTCTGGGGACATGGGTTTGTTCCGGCTTATTTTGATCATTTTGACACTCCTCTGTTATTAAAACGTTATCGTTGCCCTGATTGTGGCTGTGTCATTACAATGAGGCCAGCAAGTCACTTTAGTCGTTTTCAGTCTTCTCGATCAACCATTCGATCTGCTCTTGAACACAGGATAAATAATAGGAGATGGCTCCCCGACCTCTCCTCTGCAAGGATGCGTCATTGGCTGGGCAACCTAAAACGTCAGATTAGGGCTCATCTTCCCCATAGCTGGAAGCCTGGATTGATGATTTCATATGATCATATTCTGGGCATGGGTAGGATTCCTGTGAGTAGATCAATTTAATTTGCAACAAAAACAATAGGATATATAACCTACCGACGGCTTCCTTTGAAGTGAGATTTAAAAGGGTGTAATCAGCAGAAAACCCAAACTTCAGAGGAGGTCAGATGGAAGAAAAACAAAAAATTGATGTGGCGGTATTCCGATATAGTGTGATTCAAGATTTTGTAAGCGGTATCATGCTCAATTATGGAGAACGGGAACATCTGTTACGGGAGAAGTGCGCCCGCAAATGGTTGATTCCCCACTCTTGCAAAACCAGTATTAGCCGTGGCACCATTCAACGCTGGATATGTCTTTATCAATCAAATGGCTGTCAGCTTAAATCTTTATATCCCAAGAGTAGAAATGATAAAGGTGCAACCCGGTCATTAGACGACGAAATCTGCCTAATACTCACTCAATTGAGAAAAGAGATGCCGAATGTGACAGTCCCCTTTATCATGAAAACCATGAAAAAGCGGGGGATTGTTTCCAATCCATTGTCTCAATCAACGGTGTATCGTTATTTTCACCAGCAGGATCTGATGAAAAAACGCAAACCACCAGAAGACCGTCGTAAGTTTGAATCGGAACATCCCAATGACATGTGGCAAAGTGATGTTATGCACGGTCCCCATGTGGAAATAGATGGCAAACAACGAAAATCCTATCTGATCGCTTTTATCGATGACCACTCCCGGTTGATTGTATATGGGCAATTTTATGCATCAGAGAACACTCGATCATTCATGCATGCCCTTGAACAGGCCTTCCTAAGACGTGGGTTACCCCGTAAACTATATGTCGATAATGGTAGCGCTTATCGTTCTAAACAGCTGATGCACACCATGGCATCTCTGGCAATTGCACTGATCAATTCCAGACCGTACAAGCCCCAGGGTAAGGGTAAAATCGAAAGATTTTTCAAAACTGTCCGGTCACAGTTCTTGCCGGGATTTGCCGGTACCACCCTGGGGGAGATCAATCTTGCCTTTGAAGAGTGGTTGTCCCAGGATTACAATGATCGAAATCATTCTGCAACAGGCAAGAAGCCCCTGGAACGATTTATAGACGGTATTGAATGTATCCGCTCCACGCCGGATAATCTTAAGATGCATTTTAGAAAAACCGTTCGTCGGAAAGTGAATAATGATCGTACCATTATTCTCGACAAACGTTTATACGAAGGCCCTGTGGAACTTATTGGCAAACAAGTGGAGTTGCTTTTTCATGAGAATGAATATGACCGGGTGGAACTTCGGAACCAGCAAAAATCCTGGGGATTTTTAAAACAGGTGGATCTCAATGTTAATTGCCGGGTAAAAAGGGATAAAAACAATGATCCGGTTATCTCATTTGAAAAGACAACCGCTGAAACCGGTCAGATGTGGGGAGGCAAACTATGAATACCTCCCATCGTATTTTTTTTGAACTTCAAAAAGAATCCTTTATTGCTGATATTACCCACAATGAAATTTTGGAGACTCCTGAAATTAAGGGAGTAGAAAATCGTATTCGTTATGCCATCAGCATTGGGAGTGTCGCACTTATCACTGGAGAAATAGGCAGCGGCAAATCGACTGCATTGAGATATGTCTCAGGCAAACTCCACCCTTCCGAGTATCGCATCATCCATGTTACCGCTTCCAATGGATCCATTTTGGAGTTGTATCGTAATATCCTTGGCGAGTTAGACCTTGATCCTGTGGGCAGTTCAAGAACTCGTATGACTCGGCAAATCAAACAGGAGATTAAGGATACCGTCATTGGAAAAAAAATGAAAATAGTTTTGATTATTGATGAGGCATCCTTGCTACGGCTGGAAGTCTTTACTGAACTACACACTCTCACCCAATTTGATAATGACTCAAAACCATTTTTGCCCATTGTCCTTGCAGGCCAAGCAAACCTGGTTGATAACTTAAAATATAGGTATTCCATGCCTTTGGCATCACGAGTGGTTGGTAGATGTCACCTTCAGGGGGTTGATAAGCAAGGCATGGAGAACTATTTGCTCCATCATTTATCCATCGCAGGGGTTAATAAGAATTTGTTTGAATCAGCCGCCATCACGGCCATCCACCAGGGAGCAGGAGGACTGTTCCGAAAAGCCAATCATCTGGCCCGAGGTTCCATAATTGTTGCTGCCCAGGCAAAATCGTTTCAAGTACTGGCAGATCATGTCCGCATTGCGTCAACTGAAATCTTTTAGATAATGAATTTAGAGTTTCGGTGAAACGGAGTCAGGACATCCTGGGGAGGAAACCTGACAAGGGATAACCGAAAGCAGGCAGCATTGAATAATGCGCCAGGGGGAAGTGGATTAATTCTGCTTCCCCTTTTATTATTCAAGCTGTCCTGCCCATGCCTTTAAAACCCTACTAATGGGAGCAACGCGACCATTAATGTTGTTCAAAACAAAGTGATGATAGTAAAATTTGTTAAAAATAATCAGGAAGTTTAAGCCCATACAAAGAGGCGATCAACAGGTGTTATCCACAAGCGAAGTTATACAGAAAAAAACTGTAGAAGCCCTTGTTGAAAAAGGGAACTCAAATGACAATAAATATAATTTTTTACCCGAAATAATCATGATCATTATAATTTAGGATGGTTACATTATATGTCTTCTACTTTTAATCCATCACCAAACGTACCAGAGGAGTTAGTTGATGCTGCTGAATCCGGTATGCTTGTAGTTTTTATAGGTGCCGGAATTTCAAGATTAGTAGGTTGCCCATCATGGAATGGGTTTGCATCTGCAGTGTTGAATCAATTAGCACCTGCTGCAATTGATTATCATGAGAAATCACTTATAAATTCAATACCAGATCCCCGAAAAAGACTTTCAATTGCTAAAATATTGGAAGAAAAGAATGGTGTGAATATCGATTACAAAGAAATTTTTGAAATTAAAAATCCTAAAAGTGATATCTATCAGTTCATAAATCGTTTTGCTTGTACTTTTGTGACGACAAATTATGACAAACTAATTATACCCGAAATTTCAGTAACAAAATCTGAGGAAGAATGGCGTTTCTATAATCTTGAAGATATTTTGAGAGATAAACTAGATGATCAAGGTAATGTTATTCATCTACATGGATGTGTAGATTATCCAAAAAGCATGGTGATTACGACTAAAGACTATCTATTGCATTATGCAAGTCAAGAGATACCGGCTTTCCTTGAATATATGTTTATGAATAAGACGGTATTGTTTCTTGGTTATGGTTTAGAAGAAACTGAAATCCTGGAATATATTCTTAAAGGCAGTAATCAGTTGGGGGCAAAGGAAAAAAGATTATTTATTTTGCAAGGCTTTTTTAATGCGGAAATGTCACTGTTTGAAAAACTGAAAATATATTATGAGCAATCATTTAACGCAAAGCTTATTGGTTTTCCGAAAGATTATAGTGAATATGAGCATCAGAAAGGTATCATTAAAAATTGGTCTGATAAGTTAAGTTTTAGTTCTGTAGAAGTTGTTGATGAATTAAAAGCGATGGAGGAAGAATTGGATGGATAGCCTCAGCCGTCTTACTCCAAATCAACGTAGTGCTCTAAATAGAGCTTTAAAGCACCCGGAATTGTTACCAAGGCTGTATAGAAAAGTTGAGGGCCTACAATGGTTTGATGTGTTTGAAGAGGTCGGTCTGCTTGAACCGGGGTGTAACCCTCCACCAAAACCTGCTAAAGATGAAGGTTTTTTCCAGATACCTGTTTGGCCAATAACTGATTTCTTAGTGAAAACAGCACCATTACTTAATGAACCTAATAATAGAAAATATGCAATTAAATTTCGAGATTTACTACGAAATGTTACAAAGTATTCCAAAAAAGAAGGCTATGGAAATTATCGAACATGGTGGCAGTTTGCAAAAATTATCAGGAACATACCTGTTGAATTATTAGATGATGAGGATATTGAACTTGTTCAGTACTGGATATCAGACAAATTTGAACGTGGGATTATAGGTGAAACGTTAGGTAAATGGTTATTAGATCTATTTGCAATAAAAGTTGCGCATGCTAACAATATTTCCCTAAAATTATTGGATTATTTGTATGAAGTAGTTTTTATTGAAGACAAAATAGGTCGCACTGAAAAGCAAAAAGCAATTTTGTTATTTGATTCCTACAGAATCGACAAATTAACAGATCAAATATCCAAAGAAGCAGCTGCATCACTTGGTGTGAAAGCTGTAGATATCTTTAAAAATAAATTAGAATATATTTTGGAACGTCAAGAAAATGATAGATGGTCTTGTATATGGAGACCAGCTATTGAAGAGCACAGTCAAAATTTGCGTAACAATGATGCGGACGATATATTTCTCAAAGCCTTTAGAGACTCTTTATTGGGCTTATTTGAATATGATAGAAATACAGCTACCGACTATTTAAACAATCTATTTGTTAGTAGGTTTCAAACGATTGTTCGAGTAGCAATATTTGCAATTGATCAAATGTTTTCTGTTTTGAATAATGATGTTCCCTCAAAAGCTATAGATAAAAAATATTTCAGCAGTAACTATAGGCATGAAGTATGGAGTTTACTTTCAAACAGGTTTGATCAATTTCCTGATGAATTTAAAGAAAAGACATTTAAAATTATAGAAAATATTGTGGTCAATGATGAGGATGAGGGTTCCTCCGAAAAAAGAAATGCTTATCAAAAATCCATATGGCTTTCAGCGATTTACGATAAGGATGATGCTGCAAAAGCCAAATATAATGCATGTTTAAAGATAACAAAAAATGTTCCAAAGCATCCGGATTTTTCTAGCTATTCGTCAGCAGGATGGGTCAGCCACAAGTCACCAATTGAATTAGAAACAATGCGGTCTCTTGATTATTCATCTCTTAAAGGTATCCTTAATGATTTTAAAAGTGGCTCTGGTTATAGAGAACCCGGCATAGAAGGTTTAACACGAGGCTTTAAAGAATTAGTAAAATTGGATGTATTAAAATTTTACAAAGAATTGGATAAATTTGTTGATTTACATGTTCCGTACGTACACTCTTTAATTGATGCATTTTTAGAGCTTTGGGAAAAAGATAAAGAAACAAACTTACCATGGGACAGCATTTGGCCTAATCTATTAGATTTTATATTTAAAATAGTTTCAAAAAAAGAGTTTTGGCAATGGCCGGACAATAGAGATGATGGAGCATTTGTTGCCAATCATCATTGGGTTGTGAACGCTATAGGAAGAATGATAGAGGCAGGATGTAAATCTGATGATCATTCATTTGAGGTCATAAATATTGAAATTTCGAAATTAATTTTGTGCCTTTTGCTTGATAAAGAAGTGGGTGAAAAATTCAATTATGATCGCGATGCTGTTTCTATAGCGATTAATAGCCCCAGAGGGCGTTGCGTAGAGGCATTAATAAATCTTGCATTATTTACATGTAGAAATCATAAAAAAATTGGGATAACGCATTCTGAGGCATGGGAACAATATAAAAATATATTCAACTCTGAGCTGAACAAACCAAATCAAGGTGAATATGAATTCGCTACGCTGGTAGCAAACTATTTGCATAATTTTATGTATTTGTCTGGTGAATGGACGACAAGCAACTTGTCTACTATTTTTGACCAGTCAGATCGTCAAAGATGGCTATGTGCAATGCAGGGTTATTCATATATCACTAGTTTCCATCCTAATATTTATAAATTCTTACGCGAAAATGGAAACCTCATAAAAGCTCTAGATGAAAAATTTTTAAAAGATCGTGTCGATGATCGCTATTTACAGTTTATTTCTCTTGCATATCTTAATGACATTGAAGATTTGAATGATTCAAACAGCCAAATTTCCATCTTGTTAAAGAGAGCTAAGCATAGTGAGTTACGTCAGGTGATTTGGTTTCTCTGGACGTTAAGAGATAATATTAATGACCAACTCAGGTTAAAAGTCTATCAATTATGGCCTCTACTGTTAAGCAAAGTTGACAAACGAACTAAAGAGGGGAAAAAGTTAGCATCTCAGCTTTGTCATTTGTCAGTATTTATAAATAAAATTGATGAGGAAAGTAAGAGTTGGCTTATGACAATCGCACCATATGCAGAAGTAGATTATAATTCATACGATTTGTTGAAGACTATATCTAAACTGAGTGCCAATTATCCATATGATGTAAAAGACATTTGGCTTGAAATGTTGTCTGAGTATTCATACGACTATCCAGAAGAAGCAATTCGAGATGCCTTAAAAAATTTTTTAAGGCATGGAAAGACTGGCGAAAAAGCCGCTAAAGAGATAGTCAGTGCGTATTTAAAACATGGTGTCGAAAGGCCAGTTGAGTGGTTGGATGAAATACAACTTCAGGAATCATGATTTTTAATCCCAACAAGCCAAATGAAGCGGGTGATACCGCTTATTTGGGGTGTTAAACTATGAACCTGAGACTGCATCAAACAACATTCTTTCAAATCCACCATTATAAAAAATCAAATCTAAGGCTGAGCCATTCTGGCTATAATCAAGGCCTTTCAGTAACCAAAAAATACCCCGGACTATTCCCAGTAGTCCTTTCTCCAAATCTGAGTTTAAAAGCTTCGTTTTTTTTGATGAAAGTCCGATGCCATATCTTGGGGTTGAAGGAATTTGTATTTGGCATACGGAGAATTACGGGCCTATCCATGGTTCAATCCCTACACTGCAATCTTTTAGGGCTGGTAAGGCATCGCAACCATATCGTTCAGAATAAATTTTTATGTCAGTTGATGCTTTTTTTGACACTTTATTCAGACGTTATCCTTCCAGAGTGTGCCTCGGTACTTATGCCCGAATTACTGAGTTTAGTAAATGAAACTTGCGAAATTTTTATATCTGTTATAGTAAATATGGCTTTTCCGAATGAACAGAAAAATCCGGATAAATATTACCTTTAGTCAACATTTTAACAGGAGAACATCAATGAAAGTATTTGCAATTGCAGTTGTTACTGCATTTATCGTAAGTTTTGGTGCCAACGGCGTTCTGGCCGCTGACAAGAGTACCCATGGAGAGGGACAAGCCCTCCATGAGACATTGTGCGATGTCGGCCTTAAATTCCGGGATCAGGTCAAGTTGGTGATGGACCAGTACAAAGGACTTGCCCAGGCCAACAAACAGCTCAAAGAGGCGGGTGCCTCCTACCAAAAATCTTTGACAGCCGATACCGAAAACCTTTCCCGTTATACCACAGACGAGCAGTTGACAGGGATGGCAGGTATATACACCTTTGATGCCGGTTATGCCGCGCTGTTTCTCCAGAAAAAAGATATGGGTAAGTTTCTGGCTGCCCGGAAAAGATTAAACGAAAAGATCGGGTTTACCATGCCCTTGTCTCCGAAAATGAAAGCTTTGATTGAGAATCCCGATACGATCCAGAATTTTGCGGCCTGGACAGATGCATTGGATGAAGGGGCAGCAAACTTTTTGGCCCGGGGTGTGACCACGGACGCACACCTTGATATGTTGGTGGACATGATTTACGGCATGATGATCGAAGGCATGTACATCGTTACCGAATCCATTGCCCTGGCCGATTATTCCCCGGAGATGCTGGCACTATTAAACAATCAGCATGACCGGATCGATTTTCTGATAAAAACCCTCAATGTTTTCCGGGGAGACGAGGCCTTTGAACGAGCCGTTGAATTTAAAGGGCGGATGGCATTTATCGGAGAGGTTCATAATCTCATGTTGGTGTCACAATTTACAAAGCGGGAAGTTGATGACCTCCGCAAGCTCATTGCTCCTGAACGTCAGGCCATATTGGATGGAAAGACAAGGGGACTTGTTTCCAAATAGTTAAGTTTTATTAGATAGGTGCCCGGATGGTTATTTCAGAGTTGACCCTTAATGGTATTTTGCATCTTTTTGCGCTGTTGTCCTCCTGTAATGACTCATCCGGGCGTGCAAACGCCCGTGAAGTCGTGGGAGCCTACCTGACCGATTATCTGTGTATTGTGAATATTGAACAATACATGGGCTTGTTCGACGGATTTCTTGATTTCTACGATGAGGCAACCGACGCACAATTTCTAATATCGCGAACCACCGCTATCTGCGGCAACCTTGCAGGCCATATTCCCCGTCCTGAACAATATGCGGTGCTGCTCCGGTTTTTTGAACTTGCCAAAACTTTCCAGGATAGCCAGAGTGAGATGCTGCCGCATCTGGCCGAAGCTGCCGGCAAGAGCTTTGGAATTGAAGATTCTATTCTTGACGATATGCTGGCCCTGCTGTACCAGACTGAAGAATTGGATGCTCTGGGCCCGCACCTGCTAGTGGTTCATTCGAAACCGCCTTCGAGAAAAGCCGCCTGTAAATCCCTGGTATGCCCTCATTTTTCAGGAGGGGCCACGGTTCTTCATATTGAGGATATCGATACCTTGTTTCTTGCACCCCACAGGGGGTGCGAGCTGACCTTAAACAATATCCCGGTAAAACCCGGGGCCTTTTGTCTGCTGCCCACCGGGGGGATATTAAGGGATGTGCATTCCGTGTCTGTCTATTATGCCGACATGGTGGATCGCTTTAAGCCCCTTGACCCAAAAGAGCAACTGGTGTTCGCCGCCCAAAATGTAGATTTCCGTTTTCCGGGCAGTGACAATGGCCTCCACGATTTTAGTTTTAACGCCCTTGGTGGACAGATGGTGGGGGTGATGGGGGGCAGCGGTGTGGGCAAGTCAACCCTCCTGGGTATCCTTAACGGTTCCATGGCACCTCAAAAGGGGCAAATCCTGATCAACGGTCTGGATCTTTATCAGGATAAACAAAAGCTTGAAGGGGTGATCGGTTTTGTTCCCCAGGATGATTTGCTCTTTGATGAGCTGACCGTTTATGAAAATCTTTTTTACAGCAGCCGGCTTTGTCTGGCCGATCTTGAAGAAAAGGCCTTGAAAAAAAGGGTGACGGGTATCCTGGATGAATTGAACCAATTGGAAACCTGCGACCTTACCGTGGGATCTCCCCTGGAGAAAACCATCAGCGGTGGCCAGCGAAAACGGCTGAATATCGCCCTGGAATTGATCCGGGAACCCTCTATCCTTTTTGTGGATGAACCCACCTCCGGGCTCTCCTCTGCAGATTCTCTGAACGTGATTTCTCTGCTCAAGGAGCAAAGTAATAAGGGCAAATTAATCATCATCATTATCCATCAGCCCTCTTCTGATATTTTCAAGATGTTTGACCAGCTGTGGATCCTTGACAAGGGGGGGCGGCCTATTTACACGGGCAATCCCATTGATGCTGTGGTTTATTTTCGCAAGGCCATCTGGCAGGCCGGCACCGAAGAGTGTCTGTGTCCCCAATGCGGGAATATTAACCCGGAACAGATCTTTGATATCATCGAGATGAAAGAATTGGACGAGAAGGGGTATGCCAGCGCCCAGCGTCGTTTCTCCCCATCGGACTGGCATGACCGCCATCGGGAAGCGCGACCAAATGAAAACCGGGTTCTTCCCAAGAATATGGCGCCACCTGCCAAAGCCCTTCAACGTCCAGGGCTCACCGGGCAGTTGGCTATTTTTTTTAAACGAAACCTTCTG